>JAYEKB010000199.1:0-13349 GCA_034660835.1 Thermodesulfobacteriota bacterium | reverse complement strand
TGGGGCTTTGAAGCATACTTGTGCTATTCGAGAAGATCCAAATGGGCAGGTAAGCGTAGACTCCGAAGATGGGGTGCTCCTGAATAGTTACCTTTTATGTATCTTCACGGAGCAACAGAAAAAGTCCCAATGAGCCTATAACCAGATGGACTACCACGGCCGCAAATAAAGGATTCATGTATCCTGCCCTGGCAAGTGACTGCAGGGTTCCCCAGATACCCCAGCAGGCAAAAGCCATGCCGCAACTGACCGGTACTGCCAGGGAAAGATCGCGGCCCCATTTCCGGTATACCATGAGAAGCAGGGGCAGCCCTAACAGGAGTAGAGGCAGCCCTAACATAATGTAGGAGATGCGGCCATAAAATTCAGCCCAGGCAGCATTAGCCTCGTCAGCTGAGCGTTTATGCAGGGTATCCTGGTAAAGCCCCATCAGGGAAAGCTCCTTGGAACGGTATTGGGAGATAAAGAAATCCATGGGTTTTTCAGAAAAACCGAAGTCACGCCTGGCAAAGACTTCGCTTAAGAATTGTTTTTCAGGGAGAGCTGTCTGCACCTGTCCCTGGTAAAGGGTCCATATCCCATCCTTCCATGTAGCACGCTCGGCGGCAATCAGGGAATCAAGCTGATAATTACCGTCCCAGGAAGCGTAAGAGAAAAAGAGGAATTCATCCTCATGAATATCAGGCCTGGCAAAGGAATAAAAACCATCTATTCCCCGGTAATAGTAACGGCCATTGCGGTAAATCCCCAGCGGAACGCGTCCCCTGACCTCTTTGTTCCAGATTTCATTTGTCCTGGCCACTGTTTTGGGCAGGACAAACTGGGCCATGGTGAATTGGAGCAGAGTGACGGCTATACCGGCGGCAATGATCGGGCCGGTGATCTTTTTTAAGGGGATTCCACATGCTTTGAGAGCAATAAGCTCGTTGGAGTGGTTTAAAATACCCAGGGTGACAACTCCGGCAAGCAGGATGCAGACCGGGCCCATCTGTTCCAGGATAAAGGGAATATTGAGCATGAAAAAGTGAATCACCAGCCCCATGGATTTGCCTTTTTCCATGAAGTTATCAATTTTTTCAAAAAAATCGATCAGAAGATAGATGGCAACAAAACTCATCATGATCATGAGAATGTTCTTGGCGAACTGGAGCAGAATGTAGCGCTTAAGGAGGTTCACAGGTAGAAAATTGGAAAGTATATGGCTACTGGCGCAGCATTTCAGCATGCCGGAGATTTTCAGTTTTTATTGTTTCCATCAGGGGCATGTAGTACCCTTTGCAGGATGTACAGTCAAGTATTACTGCTGGAATTGTAAGAGTTCACCAGCACTCCATCTTCGCACGGTCAGGGCGCCCGGCATACCAACCGTGTATAGCCTGGTCGACCTGCCTGTACGAATATAGAGCACTGGTAAACTCTTACAGAAGTTATAATCGGTGAATGGTCAGACAAGTCTATAGATGACCCTCCAGAAAAAAGAACAATAAGGAGTGCTACCTGTTGTGGATACCCTTGCCCTGGTTACTGCCATTCGTATAGAAGCCGCTGAGCCGAGTCTGCAGGATAATACTGCAGATCTTGACCGGTTGAAAGCTGTATTGTCGCAAGCGCTTCCGGCAAATATTGCCGGGCGCAGCCTGAGTCTTCCATTTGGCTGTATGGCAACGGTTGCAGACGCTTTCAGAAACGCCTGTTTCAAGGGATATGCAGTACTCAATGTCCTGCCGCGGCAGCTTCATATTATTGATTTTCTGCCGCATAAACCAGAGATACTGCCGGGGATAGCTCTGGATCTGGGCACGACCCATCTTGAAGCCACCCTGGTTGATCTTCTGACCGGCACAACGCTTGCCCATGGCCATGCGGTCAACCGGCAGATCGAGTACGGGACAGATATCCTGAGCCGCATTCATTTTGCAGTGAAGAAAAAAGGTGAAGACCAGGACCGGAATGGATTGCAGGTAATTCAGCAGGCCATCCTCACCACGATTAACGATCTGGTGGAGGAGTTGACCGGTCAAGCGGAAACAACTGCCGATAATGTACGTGCTATTGCCATATCCGGTAATACAACCATGGTGCATCTGTTGTCAGGGCTCAGCCCCTATCACATCTGCCGTGAACCGTATATCCCCCTTTTCAACGATCCGGATCCGTTCTTGTCCCGGGAGATCGGTTTGAATCTTCATCCGCAGGCATTGGTCTGGATACTGCCCTCCATTGGCAGTTATTTTGGTGGTGACCTGATTTCCGGTATCCTGTCTGTTGGACTTGACCGGGCGGAACAGATCAGTATGTTCATAGATGTGGGTACCAATGCCGAGGTGGTGCTGGGCAATCAGGAATGGCTGATTGCCTGCGCCGGCGCTGCAGGTCCGGCACTGGAGGGTGGAGTGGCGAGGATGGGGATGCGGGCCGATGCAGGGGCTGTGGAGCATGTCACCATCGACCGCAGTTCCTGGCAGCTCAACTGGCAGGCTATTGATGATGTTCCGCCTGTGGGAATCTGCGGCTCCGGTCTGATTGACCTGGTGGCGGAGCTGTATCTTGCCCGCATTGTGGATCTTCGCGGAAAGTTTCAGGCTGAATTTACAGCCCAGACAGAGCAGCAGAAAACCTTTGTTCACAAGCGCCTGGTAACCTTGGATGGTGAAACAGTGTTTATTGTCGCATTTGCAGAAGAATCCGGCAACAATGAACCGGTTGTGCTCAGCCAGATTGATCTGGACGCCATGATGCGTTCCAAGGCGGCCATGTATGCAATCCTGACCACCTTGACGGCACAGGTAGGTGTTGAATTTGCAGAGCTTGATCGAATTTATGTTGCCGGAGCCTTTGGGGAACACATAGATCCTCGCCAGGCTATAACCCTTGGTATGCTGCCGGATCTGCCCTTTTCCACCTATGAACCGGTGGGCAACAGTTCACTGCACGGGGCTGAGCTTATTCTTCTTGATGAGGCAGCCCGCCTGAGGGCTCGGGAGATAGGGCGAAAAATCACCTATATAGAGTTGAACGTGAACCAGGAGTTCATGATTCGTTTTTCAGGTTCCAGGTTTATTCCTCATACGGATCCTAAAATATTCCCGTCTGTTCCGGTATTTAGCTGATTCAACCTGCAGTCAACACCGTACTTGCAATTCTTTACCGCTCTATGGTATGGTTGCCTTTTCCTGTCTCTTGGCCTCTCTTTTTTGACGGTGCAGGTAGCAGGAAGGGATTAACCATTATGAAGAATTCACTCGCTGATATATTCGTAAGGGCTGCAGTAACCCGGGAAACGCTTTCCCCTGTCGCCATTATTTTCAGCTGAGTACTATTTACCACTATATCACCTTGCGGTGAGACAGTGGTTTTTTTTTGCAGGTACTTTTTTATATGCAGAAACGACTGGAAAAGATTGCAGATGTTGTCACGCGCAGTGCCAGCCGCAATTCGGCACTGGCCAGATTAGAAGGTTTTTATAATGTCTTTGATCGCGATGATGAAGTGCTCCTCGTTATCAGTGCCGATCCTGATGCCCTTGCCAGTGCTATGGCTGTCAAGAGGCTGCTCAGTTACCGGGTCGGCAGTGTAACTATTGGCTATCCTAATGAAATCAGGCGGCTCAACAACATAACCATGGTCGAGCGGCTGAAAATTCCCATTGAGCGATTGCATACCCTGCCGGTCAAAGATTATTCCAAGCGGGTTTTGCTTGATTCACAGCCGAATCATCATCCCTGTTTTGAAAAAATGGATTTTGACATGGTGATTGATCACCACCCGGTTACCGAGGGCTGGGATGCGGAGTTCATTGATATCCGGCCTGAATACGGTGCCGTCTCCTCCATGATGGTGGAATACCTGCGTGCAGCCGGTATCAAGCCTTCCGTCGCTCTTGCCACTGCCCTCTATTACGGGATCAAGGTAGATACCCAGGATTTTGAGAAAAAAAACATGCAGTTGGCAGATGGAATTTCGTTTCGCTATGTGTTTAATATTGCTAACCGCAACCTGGTACGCAAGTTTGAGCTGACTGAACTGCGCAGGTCGGAGCTGAAATATTTCAAGATTGCCCTAAACGAGGTCAAAGTCAGCAAGGGCAGGGCCTATGCCCATGTTGGCCGGGTCGGTACTCCGGATATCCTTGTAATAATAGCTGATTTTCTCAATCACGTGGATAAGTTCGACTGGGTGCTTGTCTCTGGAATCCATGGAGAAAAACTGGTGGTGATTATTCGTTGTGATGGTTATCGTAAAAATGCCGGCAAGCTTGCCCAGAAAACCTTTGGTGAATATGGTCCTGCCGGCGGTCACCGGGAGGCTGCCCGGGCCGAGGTTCCTTTCAAAAACCTGCCCTTGCGTGAAGGACAGGAGTTTACCACCAGTGCACTCATGCGTATTGCCACCCGGCATATGTAGCATCCGGTCTATCCATATCAAGCTAATTCTCTTGAAAGGATCGGGATACGTCTAATTTCCTTGCCAAAACAGGGGAAACTGCAATACAATCCAGTTGAGAGAATGTTAATCTTTTCCAGCAGGTGCTTGTATGCTTAATCCTTCTACCCTGGCAATGATTCTGGCTGGCGGCCGGGCCGATGAATTGGGTGTTTTAACCCATTATCGTCCTAAATCAGCCGTTCCCTTTGGCGGTTTTTCACGGGTGATCGATTTTCCCCTGACCAACCTGATGCACTCCGGCATTGAACTCATTGCCATTCTCAGCCAATATCGTTCCTATTCCCTGATCAACCATATCGGCACCGGTGCGGCCTGGGATATGATCGGTCGTTATCGCGGTATCTCCATCCTGCCCCCATTCAAGGATTATGAGAATCCCCATTGGTATCGAGGCTCTGCCGATGCCGTGTACCAGAATCTGGATTTTGTCCGCTACAATAATCCTGCCGAAATCCTGGTACTTTCCGGTGACCATGTGTATCAAATGGATTATCGGGATTTGATCCGTTATCATAACGAGCAGGATGCTGACTTGACCGCCGCCTTTATCAGGGTGGAGAAAAATGAGGCAGCCTCGCGTTTCGGGGTGGCCGAGATTGCAGATGAACATACCGAGGGTGGTCGCCTGATCTCCTATGAAGAAAAACCGGAGAATCCCAGGGGGCATTGGGCATCACTGACCGTGCTCTGTTTCCGACCAGAGGTTCTTTACGAAATATTAAAGGAAAATCAGTCGGCCTCGTCCTATGAATTTGGTCGTGATATTATTCCCATGATGATGGAACGAAACATGAATGTGCATGGCTATAAGTTTCGCGGCTACTGGGGCTATACCGGCACAATTGACGAGTACTGGCGCACCTCAATGGACCTGCTGGGTAAGAACCCCAAAATCGACATGGAACAGTGGGGACTTAGAACCAATCTAGAACACCGCGGTATCCGTGACTGCCAGCCGCTCAAGGTGGGTGAAAGCGCTGTGCTGGATAATTCTACAGCCTATAACGGCTGCGTGGTTGAGGGCACGGTGAGAAATTCCATACTTTTTCCCGGGGTGCGGGTGGAGAAAGGAGCGGAAGTTAACGATTCAGTCCTTTTTTTCAACACTATCGTGAAATCAAACGGCCGACTTGAGCGGGTGGTCAGTGATGTGAACACCACTTTTGGCCAAAATGTACAGGTTGGCGTTGCCGGTGCAGACGGCCCGGACAGGGTAACGGTGATTGGCTGGAATAACGATGTGCCTGATAATATGATCATCGGAAGCGGCTGTATGGTCGCGCCGGGGATATCGGCGGAAAAATGGCCGAAACAGGGGCTCAAGGATTTGGAGGAACTGCAATGAGAGAAGCAAAAGATGCGCTGGTTCTTCTGCTTGCCGGTGGTGTCGGCAGTCGCCTCAATATCCTTGTCGGCCATCGGGCCAAACCGGCAGTACCCTTTGGCGGCCTGTACCGGATCATAGATTTCTCCCTGTCCAATGTCATGAATTCCGGCCTGACCAGGGTGGGAGTGCTCACCCAGTATAAACCGTTGTCCCTGATGCGTCATATCGGCACAGGCGAGGCCTGGGATTTCAGCGGACGAACCCGCGGCATCAAGATTTTGCCGCCCCGCACCGGTGAAAAAGATTCCGACTGGTACAAAGGAACCGCAGACGCCATTCGCCATAACATTGATTTCATTCGTGGAACTCCGTCAGAGCAGGTAGTGATCCTGTCCGGAGATCACATCTACCAGATGGATTTTGATGCCATGATCGCCTACCATTGCCATAAAAAGGCGGATGTAACCATTGGCATGATGGTCGTTCCCAAGAGTGAGATCCACCAGTTCGGGGCCGGTATTGTGGATGATCAGAATCGGATCATCGACTGGGAGGAAAAACCCAAAGAACCGAAAACTAACCTGGCCTCCATGGGTATTTATGTTTTTGATACCGACTACCTGCTTGATACCCTGTCCCGTGACCGAACGGAAAATGATTTCGGCATGCACATCATCCCACGGGCCATTGAAGAAGACCGGGTTTTTGCCTATCCTTTTTACGGCTACTGGCGTGATGTGGGAACCATCCAGTCCTACTGGGAAACTAATATGGACATCATCAGGCCTGATTCCGGAATTTCACCGGAAGAGTGGGGCATCAGACCCAATACCGAGGCCGACGGTCGCCCCATGGACAGAGCACCTGCCCGTTTTATCAGCGGCTGTACGGTGCATTGTTCCATGATTTCCGCCGGCTGTATTATCGAAGGAACTGTTGAGAGATCTGTTTTGTCACCCGGTGTTGTCGTGAAAAAAGGTGCGGTTGTCCGTGACTCTGTAATTTTTGAGGACTGCGTGATTGATGAAGATGCCCGGGTGGACCTGGCAATCTGTGATAAAGGAGTACATATCGGCAGAGGTGCAGTAGTGGGCTTTGGTGATAATAAAGAGATTCCAAATCAGGAATATCCCTCCCATCTGTACACCGGTATTACCCTGGTAGGAAAAAAGGCAACAGTGTCTGCGGGCATGAAAATCGGCAGGAATTGCATTGTAAACTCCGGGTATAATGGAGGTGAAGGTATGAACCCTGAAAATCTTGAAGACGGCGGGATTCTTTAACCGGCACGGCCAGGCCATTTTTGATTTGTTGCCCCAAGCAGCCATGAAAATCGGCTCCTTAAGCATGGAGCTTCGGATGGATTCATTATCGCGGAGATTTTGCTGTAAAAATGCGTTGCTTTCCTGCCTGCTTCAGGTAATATCTCAGCCCGAAAAGTTGCTGACTCTTTGCGCCCGTAGCTCAGTAGGATAGAGCGCCAGATTCCTAATCTGGGTGCCGCAGGTTCGAATCCTGCCGGGCGCACCAATACGAATCTGTTTTTATACTGTTAAACCGTCAAATCTTGGCGGGGAGCTATAGCTAAAGCTGCGTAAAAGCTGGGTTAAAAACTATTGAGTATTTTGATGTTTTTTTAAGTCTGCTTTGCAGATCAAGGGATAGCAGTAAAACAACTTTATTATCGATGTGAAAAAGTGGATATGACTTGACTGGCAAAGTTGTTGCTGGAACAGAGTACATGACACTGTTATGTGAAACTTCAGAAGATTAACAAAAGGTTATTCATGAAAGAAAATAACGAAGCAACCGCTGACACTCAAAACAACAAGGATATAGATAGCTCACGGCTGGAAATGATGAGGACCTACCTTGTCGGCCTGATGGATGAGGCGAACAGTCGGAAACTGAAGCATTGCAGCCCGGAGGTGATAGAACCAATTTACAATGGGTCTACGCGCATGAGTCCTGATTCAATTTTTATCAATACCGGTTCACCCGAAGATATGGCTTATGTTCGGAGGAAGGCTCTGGAACTTAGTGAAGAACTCCAACTGGCCATGAAAAATCATACCTGTCATTTTGACGGGCCGGGTGACCAGGGCAGGGACACGGCTAACACCAAGTATCTGGCTTATGCTGATACGGAAATCAGCTCTTTACAAAAGAAATTGGATCATGATGCCGGTGAGAGGGAAGTACAATCCATTATGACCGATATAATGAAAAATAAAGAGATGATCATCTCATTCATTTCCCGTGGGCCTGTCGGCAGTCCTGTTGCCGATCCAACACTGCAGATGACGGATTCTTTCTACGTTATTCATAGTGAATTTTTACTGTACAGAATGATGGATCCAGACACGTTTTCCAAAGATGTTGCCGACAAGGGCTATATGTTTATCAATTTTCACAGTGCCGGTAAACTTACAGATACAAATGTTTCTGCTGATCTTGATGAGAGACGCATTTATATGGATGTGGAGCGTTTTTGCTCATACAGCTGTAATAACCAGTATGCCGGCAACTCTGTTGCACCGAAAAAGATTAATCATCGTTTCGGAAATATGAATAATCTCCGCAATTACTTCGGGGAACGGCTGGATGAACATATGTTCATCGCTGGTTTTGAAATGGAAGACGAGGTCGTCTATTTTGCAGGTGCCTACCCATCCGGTTGCGGCAAAACCGGTACCGCCATGACCGGAACTAACCTGATTGGCGATGACCTGGCCAAGATTTTCATTGATTCCGAGAGTGGTGAGGTACGGGCAGTAAACCCGGAACGGGGGATGTTTGGAATTATTGAAGGGGTGAACCGACAAGATGATCCGGAGACCATGGCTGTTCTGGAAGGTGAGAGCAATGAAGTCATTTTCTCCAACCTGCTGGTGTCTGACGAAAAACCGTACTGGGAAGGTATGGGAGATCTCCTTCCGGAAAGGGGACGTAATTTTGATGGAGAATGGTCGGCAAAATCAGGCAAACTCGCTTCACATAAAAATGCCCGTTTTACCATCTTGCTTGACACTCTGGAAAATTATGACCCGGCTATCGAAAAGCCGGAAGGAGTGAAGTTAAGCGGTCTTTTGTACGGCGGTCGAGACTACACGACCATGCCTACTGTCGTTATGGCCCATGATTGGATGAACAGCGTCGTCCATGGCGCCATCATACGCTCGGCTACTACGGCCACCGAGATCGGTGCGGATGGCAGTGAAAAAAGATCTCCCTTTGCCAACGAGGCTTTTTTCCCCGGACCGCTGGCGAACTATATCAACCACTATATAGCTTTTGGTGAAAATCTGAATATCGCACCGGATAATCTTCCCTCCGGTTTTCAGGTCAACTATTGGCTGCACAAGAGTGGCCGTGGTATTCTAGCTCCTGGAGAAGCCGACGGCCTTATCGGTGAAAAGCGCGACACCAAGGTGTGGATGCGGATCATGGCCTTGATGCATCAGGGAAAGGTCGACACAATCTGGACTCCGATTGGACGCATTCCCAAATATCAGGATTTGAAAGAACTGTTTAAAGAGGTGATCGGTAAAGAATACGAAAAAGAGATCTACACCAAACAATTTTCTTTATACATTGACAACCTGATTAAACGCATCGATATGTCAATTTCCGAGTTTACCAAGGAAGAAGGCATGCCTGATGCATTTTTTAGCGTTCTGGATACCTGGAACCGGGAACTTGCCGCCCTGAAGGCAGCCCTCGGACCGATTGTTACACCTGACCAGATGATTGAATATGTAGCTGCCAATCAACAGAGTTGAGGGGAAATTCTACTTTTTTGTACCCGATCAGCGGATTCATAGCTTTGGGCCTGTTAAGAAATAAGTGTCACACCTATGCATCTCTGCTTCAGGTCATATTTGTACGATTTTCAATTACAAAATCCTCAACGTAGCCATGCTACGCCTCCGGTTTTGTGCAATCAAATCGTACAAATCTAACCCAAATCAGAGCGCCTAAATGCAACACTTATTTCTTAACAGGCCCTTTGCAGTTTTATTTACATCAGAATTAAAAGGTATCAGGGGCAGCACCCTGATACCTTACCTTTTTTACCCCACCAGCCAGATAGCCATGTTTTGGGCATGTTGCGTCGTTCTGTCTGAGACTCCTCCCAGAAGTCCTTTTTCAGCTTCACGGCCTCTGCGCCCTATGACAATCGTGCCGCATCCGTGTTTTTTTGCCTGTCGCAACAGGTCGTGACTGGCCTCCAGATCTCTGTGGGGCGGGATTTTCGAAATTTGTTTTTTCGATACACCATTGTCAACCAGTATCCTGGTATGAGCCTGGTAGAGGTGATTATTCAGGTCCAGGTGCTCGTTGCACCACTCTTTTCCCCACTGCTCATGAAACTGGTCAACTGGTGCCACCTGTGTTGAGCCGAAAACAGAACTGGAGTGATAGAGATATATGTGCGCTTTCTCATTGTTCTGCATGATAAAAGCAAGATGATCCGCTGCCAGCAGGGACTGGGGGGAAGCATGCACCGACAGCAGGAAATTGGTGGAGGTAACCTCGCCGTCAATTATCCAGAGGGGCACTTCATGGCATTTGGAGATCAGGTCCGCTGAAACACTGCCCATAAACATCCCGCCAACCTTGCCGACACCGCGTCTGCCGATAAGCAGACCGTCATAGATGCCCTGATGTGCATAATGATGGATAGATGTTGCTATGGAAGACGAATACGATTCTACGGAGAATTCGACTTGCTCTTCCGAAAATCCGTTTCGTAGGAGGCGGGCCCGGGCATCTTCCAAATATCGCCCGGCCTTTGCCTTGCGAAGTTCGACCGCAGGCGTGTCACCACGCAGGGGATCAACATCCAGCATCCAGTTCTGGTCACTGCTGCCGGCAGAGACCACACTGAGCAGATGTATAGTAAGATTCGAATCTTTGAACAACCGGATCAGGTAATCAACACTGTTTGAGCTGTATACCGAACCATCAACAGCGACCAGGATTTTTTTCTTCATGGAATCCTCCTTGACGAGAAAGGAAAGTGAAACCTTTTATTAATGATAACATATTGTTAAGAAAAGGAGAAGTAACTTTTCAATAACTGATGGTAACGGCAAGATGTGTAGGTCGGAGTCTCGTACCTCGCTTACCTGGGTGGAGTTTTACGAAACCCAACATTTACGGCATGTTGTTGGGTTTCGTTCATCAACCCGACCTTTTTAAATTATTCTACCACTACTTATTGAGAAATTACAGGAAGAGGAAAAAATGCCAGTCCCCGGAATGCACAAGTACAGGGGTCAGACCGTTGCCAGGTAATACAACAGCGCAACAAGGGCGATGGAGATGGTGCGGAAACTCTGACTGAAAACAATTAGCTGCATGGCCAGGCGCGGTTTAAAAATTCCTGCATAGTAGGGGAATTGGTGTCGTACAGCACGAATGGGAGAGGAGAGGACATTTCCCACCAACAGGGCCAGTACTACCTGCTTGTAGTCCATACTCCCGTCCTGAAGCAAGGCTCCGGCCGCTGCCAGTCCGGCTGTAAATTCAGCTGCCACCTGGAGGGCGATAATGGACAATGCCTTGGGGGAGAGCCAGGAGAGAAAAGAGAGGTGGGCGGCCATGAAATCTTCCAGCAGGGTGAACATTCCTGCCCGGGCAAGGAAAAAGAACAGGATATAAATGGGAACAGTGAAACGGATGATCTTGCGGATTCTTTGTTTAAAACGTTTCATGGTCCGTTGCCAGGCAGCTTTTAGAGTAGTTTGTTCACTTGTGCTCTGTTGCTGCCCGCTGCCGGAGTTTTTTCCTGCAAGCAGGAAGTGGCTCAGCACGGTAATGGCCATGGTGCGCAGAATGGCGGCACCAAAAGTCAGGCCGATATAGATTACTGCTGCCCCTTTAATCAGGGGGGCGGTAATGAAAAAGGTAGTGGGCAGGTGCAGGAAATAAGTGGGCAGGCTGTTGAACAGGTTGGCCAGGATCAGCTCTTTTTTGCTGATCTCTTTTTTTTCATAGGCCTCTGCCAGCATGGTATTAGCGGCCACTCCGGAAAAAAAGGCCATGGAAAAGGAGGCCCCGGTGATGGCCGAGAGATGGCCGAAGCGGGTCAGGGGTCTTGCCACCACCGCCATCTTCCTGGTCCAGTTCAGTGCCTCGATAAAGCCCGCAACCAGCAGGCCGATGGATATGAAGATCAGCAGTCGGAGCAGGGGCCAGCCAAGCTGATGCCAGAGGAGAGAGAGGGTATCTTGAAAAGCCATGGCTGGTTAACAATTCCGTGCCGGGTTACGGAAAATGTTCGGACTGAAAAGAGGAACAGGTTCAAAGGACCATTGCCGTTTGTAAAGAAAACGGCAATGGGAGTTGATAGTGTGGAAAATCAATCGAAATTGGAACCGTCCATATAGGGCATGTCACGTTCAATAAAACGTCCGAGATTTTCAAGTCCCCGGTCACGGGCACCGGCATTATAGTCGGTCTGCGCCTTGCCTGCCCTGGCATTTTGTTTGGCATAAAAACGCCTGCGTTCCTCAAGGGTCGCATTCCAGTGTTTGTACTGTTCAACGGCCAGTTTTTTAATATATTTCTGTTCCTTTAACCGGGTTATTATCGTGTTTATTTCCGGCAGCAGTTTGAGATACGGAGATTTTTTTGAAATGGTTATATGGAAATGCTGGATAGAGACCGGTTTATCCATAAAATCCACCTTATTTTCAGCATTGAGGAGCTTGGAATAGATTATTGCCGGATACAGGTCAATGATAAGGTAGTCGGCCGTATCTTCAGCAAGCATCTGGAAGGCACGTTCATAGGGAAGATAGCTGACATCCAGCTTTGTTTTTATAAAGGCATCAAATTTTTCGCCGAAACTTTCCCCGGTATGCGCAACACCTTTTTTCCCGATAAGAGATTGCCAGGAAGAGAAGGGGAACTGATCTCCTTTTTTAACCACAATAACCACCGGGCTATCAAGGTAAGGGATGGAGTAATCCATGTAGGCGCGCCGTTTTTTATTATCATAAGCGGATACGATCATATCTACAGCCCCGCTCCTGGTCTTGTCCTGGACCTGCTGCCAACTGCCCTTAGAAGTTATGGTAAAAGGAACCTTGAGCTCAGACATGATTTTTGCTGCCAGCTCCGGACCTACACCCATGAATTTGTCCCTTTTATTCCAGGAGACAGGCGGACCGTCCGGATTACCGGAGATAATCATGGGGGCTGCTGCCTGGGTCAGGGCAGCTCCAAGCAGAATTGTAGCCAGAAGAACAAAGAACAGAGATGGATAACGCATGGTAACTCCTGAAGTTAATCGGTCATTGAAAGTAAACCCTGTGCCAGGGTACATTTGATAAAATTTGACAGCACCGGGCGTCACTTCAATCGGTAGGGCAGGCTGTTGTGCCTGCCCCTTATACACAAAACCACTAACCCGCATATTTCATGAACACTTTGCTCATTTTAAGGGAACCTCTGTAAATCATATGATAAAATTGAGCATTATTCCCTACTTTAAATTTGCAAAGTGTTCACCGAAGGCAAGCCGATGCGACCGCACCTGCTTTGTCGCTGCAGGAGCAGGCATAGG
>JAYEKB010000198.1:0-3286 GCA_034660835.1 Thermodesulfobacteriota bacterium | reverse complement strand
AGTTGGGGCCGATCTGAACGGCCTTGGAAGTCAATCCTTTGGCACCTTTCTTCACATACTTGGCTACCTCGGATTCGGGATCATCTAAGTCACCGAAGATCCGGGCACCGGCCAGACAGGTCTGCACACATGCAGGCTGCAAGCCTTCTGCAACCCGCGGCATGCAGTAGGTGCATTTGTCGGCCTTGCCTTCAGAATCATCATCAGCAAGATCCGGGTTCACATAACGTGCCCCGTACGGGCAGGCATCTGCACAGGCACCACAACCAAGGCAGCGTGCCTTGTCAATCTGTACGGTTCCGTTGAACGGATCTTTCCAGGTCGCAGACACTTCCATGGTTACGGTTTTGCCGCTCTTGCTATCCGTGAACTCCATCTCAACGCTATCTGCCGGACAGGTGTCGACACAGGGCGGCTCGTTACAGTGATTGCAGAGTCCGGGATAATAGGTGTATGACAGTCCTGCAGATGTCATTGCCGGTCCAAGGCGGTAGACCCAGTTCCGGCCATACTGTGCCGGAATCTCCCACTCAGCCTTGCAGGCTATGGTGCAGGCATGGCAGCCTACACACTTGTCTATATCGATAATCATGCCATATTGCATTTGGATATTCCTCCTGAAGCTATCTTAAGCTAACTGTTGTTATCTTTTGTCAACCGGTGGTTATGGTTGTTAGGCTTTGACAATCTTGACAAAGTTGTTCCGCATCCCGTGACAGCCGGTCTCCGGGTCCACGGCCAGGATGGTAATCAGTTTCTGGTCATCGATACCGGCATCCTTGGCCACGGTCATGGCGGCGTTTTTGGTGCCATAACCATGGGCCATGAAAACACAATCCTGACGGATCCCAGGGGTCACCATCACATGGGAGGTGGTGCCGGACTCAATGCCTTCGCTGTTTACCAGGGAAATACGGTCTCCGTCCTTGAGGCCAAGTTGCTTGGCAGTCTCGTCATTGACCCAGACAGGGTTCTCCGGCATGGCGGCATTGAGCCAGGAATTGTTCTGGGTACGGTTAAAGCTGTGCAGCGGTGTACGGCCAAAGAGCAGACGGAGGTAACCTTTGGGAACTTCGGGAACCGGCACATAGGTGGGGGCACCTGAGTAGCCCTCGTCAACCAGGTCCTCGTTGAAAAATACAACATCTTTGAAATCGCCATAGGGATCCTTACCCGGCTGCAGGTGGATACCATCTTCTTCAATAAGCTTCTTGATGGAAAGGCCGGCAGGTTGGAGGATCTTATCCACCATTTCTTCCAGGGTCTGTACCGGAATGGCTGCTTCGTTGCCCATACGCTTGGCCAGTTCGTTACAGATGTAGACCTGGTCTTTCCTCTCAAACTCAGCCTTGATAAGAGGCATACGGGCGGAAACATACTGCTGTTGCTCTGCGCTGAGATCCCACTGGGTACCCTTTTTGATATAATCGTAGCGCTCCAGGTAGGATGCCTCTGGCAACAGAATGTCAGCATACATGGTGATATCGGTGGGCATGACATCAACGCACATTACAAAGTCCATCTGCATGAGCATATCGATGGTTTTCTGCTGATTGGGGATGGTCTGTATGGGGTTCTGGCCCCAGGCTACGCACGATTTGATGGGGTATGGGTTGCCGGTGATGGCGCAGTCGCGTATCAGGTCTGTTGGGGTACCGGCCGGCGACTGATGATAGATTTCCGCCTCGCGGTGCATGGCCTCAACCTCTTCATGGTCACCGTGACCATGGCCCCATTTGACCTTGCCGAAACCTCCGGGACCTTTACCTTTGACAAAACCGCCGGGCACGCCAAAGGCGCCGAGCAGACCAGCCAGGCAGGCCAGGGCACGACCACGCTGGAAGTCGTTGCCGTACCAGCTGGAGAAGCGGCCGGGATGGATAGAAACGTTGGGAGCGTTGGCAGCCAGCAGGTCGGCAATTTCCTTGATCTGGGCGGCGGGCACATCACATTCCTTGGCCGCCTTTTCCAAGGTCCAGCCGCTGATGGCCTCCTTGAATTCATCAAAGCCCTCGCCATATTCCTCAACATAGTCAGCGTTATATTTATTATTTATGACCAGGTAATTCATAATGGCCAAAAGCATGGCCGTATCAGTACCGGGCTTGATCTGCATCCAGATATCGGCCTTGGAAGCCGAGGAGGAAAAGCGGGGGTCTACAATGACCAGTTTGGCGCCATTTTCCAGGCCCTTAAGGTATCGTTTCATATGGGAAACATGGATAGCTTCACCAAAATGGCAGCCCAGGCCAAAGATCACCTTGGCGTTGGCCATGTCCATATGCTCACCAGGGCCGGTGCCGATAGTTGAGAGCCAGGCATAATCGCGTACGCCGCGACACTGGAAAAAGGAAGCCTCGGAGACATTAGGGGTTCCGACGACATGTTCAAAGTAATGCATGGGATATTTTGCCGATGCACCATGCGGGAACATGGCAATGCCCTGGGGGCCATACTTATCCACAGTGGCCTTCAGCTTCTTGCCGCATTCGTCCAGAGCCTCCTCCCAGGAGATACGCTGCCATTTCGGTTCACCGCGTTTGCCCACATTCTTCATGGGATATTTCAAACGATCCGGATCGTAGAGCAGCTTGATGCCAGCGTTGCCGCGTGCACAGAGAGATTCCCCGTTATCAATGGATTTCGGGTTGCCCTCAATTTTCATCAATACACCGTCACGAACCTTGCCGACAAGCTGGCAGCGCCAGAAGCACATTTCGCAGATGCCGCCGGTAACAGTCTTGGTGTCTTTAAAGCTCCCCTGCGGAATAAGCGGCGTTTTGGTAACACCTTCCTCAGCGTGTGCTACTACCTTGCTGATCGGCACACTTGCTGCAGCAAGCGAGGCAGTTTTGAGAAAATTCCGCCTGGTAAGGTTGATTGCCATTTACTGTTCCTCCTTCGTAAACTTATCAATTAATTTCGTGGACACCAGGTAATACGGGTGGCCTTTGTCATCAAGGACTATCTTATAAAAACTTGTAAACCATGGTCGAAAAATGGTTTTAAGGAATTGTTCTTCAGCATCCAGCTCATTATCACGGGTAAGAGCTGCTAAAAATTCAAGTTCCAGACGAATGTGATCGGCAGGTTCCGATGTATCGGCAATATCATAGCCGTATTGCCGGTAAAAATCCCTGGCCCTTTTTGTGGACTTACCCTGGAGCGTATGATCACCATCCAGATAAAACGAACCATAAGGGGGTGCAATAATGTGGGGAATACCATTTATAAACAGCCTGGTATATTCAATCTGCAGGGTATCAACAATATTGTTATCCTGTTG
>JAYEKB010000197.1:0-13484 GCA_034660835.1 Thermodesulfobacteriota bacterium | reverse complement strand
GTATTATTGCGTTAATTTTGTAAAGCAGTACGCTGAAATGTTAGTATGAAACAATCAGATGAACGTGTTATAGTCCCCTACGGTGCTTGTGGCGGATTTATCGATGTACGCCTGCTCAGAAAACGTATAAAAGAGAGTATTATGGACCCGCAGACGCTCCCTGCCGAAACGCAGGATTTGTACAAAATCATAAAAAAACAGTACAAGGTCGGCTTTGAGTCCCTGAAACCCGGCAGTGATATTCACCTGCATCTGCTGAAAATTACCGACCTTGAGCAGGTGCTTGCGGGCAAGGATCCACTCAGGAACCCCTCGGAATTTCCTTACTGGGTCAGCCTCTGGGAGGCGGCCATTGTTCTCTCACGGTTTATGGTGACACTCTCACCTGCACCCGGCACTACTGTGCTTGAACTTGGTGCCGGACTTGCTGCTCCAGGGCTTACTGCTGCAGCTCTGGGTTGCTCGGTGACACTGAGCGATTGGGAGGAGGATATCCTTTATTTTGAGCGTATCAGTGCCGCGGCATCAGGTTTGGAAAACGTACGCTTTGAAATCCTTGACTGGCTTAACCCACCGAAGATGGAGCGTTATGATATCATTCTGGGTGCGGAGATCCTATTTCGGAACGACTACTTTGATCCATTGCTCGAAATTATGGGTCAGGCACTGAAACCGGGTGGTGTTGTCTACATGGCCCATGATATCAAACGAAAATCCATGCAGCCCTTTCTGCAAAAAGCTGAAAAAAAATATGAAATATCTGCCTCAAAACGTGTGTTAAAATCCCTTGAAGGGGATAAGGAAATTCTGCTTACCCGTTTAAATCCGCGCAGCAATTAAAGCATTAAAGATAAAAGGTGTAAGGTAAAAAGTTAAATCAACCCGCCTTCTACCTTCTACCTGATCATGTACCCAGTCTGCCTTGAAATATCTGACAAACTCTGTGTCGTTGTGGGCGGCGGCAGTGTCGCAGAACGTAAAGTTCTCGGCCTGCTGACAGCCGGGGCACAGGTCCGGATCATCACCCCGCAGCTTACCAGGTCCCTTGCCCGGCTGGCAGATGACGGCCGCATCGAATGGCTGGAGCGGGGATACGCGCAGGGCGATCTTGCCGGTGCCCTGCTGATCTTTGCTGCAACCGACAGCAGGGAGGTGCAGAAGGCTGTTTGCAAAGAGGCAGGCCAAGCCGGGCAACTTGTCAACGTAATAGATGCACCCGCACGCTGCAGTTTCCATGTCCCTGCGGTCGTTCAGCGTGGAGATTTAACCCTGGCTGTATCCACCGGCGGAAAGAGTCCTGCTGTGGCTGCCATGATCAGAAAGCAGCTTGCCCAGAGCTATGGTGAAGAGTATGGCCTGTTGCTGGATTTGATATCCCGGCTCAGGGAACAGGTGTTGGCTGGTGAGGGGAACAGTTCCGAGCGGAAAATACTGTTTCAAAATATTCTTCATGACGATATAGTTCATTGGATTAAATCCGGGCAAAAGGATCTGCTGCGAAGACATCTGCGTGCAGTACTCGGATCGGATGTGGACTTTGATATCAGTCAACCGGGAAGGGATACATGAGCTTTCTGCTTTTTCAAATCAGCTTTGTTGCCTATTTTCTGGCAACAGCTGCCTATATAGTTTTTTTTATCACCCAGAAAAAACATGTGCGCCATATTGCCCGCACTATTTTTTTTACTGCCGCCATCCTGCATACCGCAAATATTATTGCCCGCTATGTTGAAGCCGGTCACACCCCTATCACCAGTATTCATGAAACCATCTCCTTTTTTGCATGGTCCATCGCCTGGTGTTATCTCTCCTTTCGCTGGCGCTATACGGTAAAAAATTTCGGCACCTTTGCAAGTATCATGGTGCTGGTACTCATGCTGATTGCATCCCTTGCCTCCCGTGAGATCATGCCGCTGCCTCCGACCATGCAGTCATGGCTTTTACCTGTACATGCTTCCATTGCTATCGTTGCCGATGCCTTCCTGGCCCTGGCAGCCATCGGTGGAGGAATGTACCTGCTCCAGGAACGGGAACTCAAGCAGAAGCGGTTCGGTTATTTTTTCTCCCGCCTGCCCTCCCTTGAAGCCCTTGATAAACTTAACCAGCACTGCATCAGTATCGGCTTTCCGCTCATGACCCTGGGCATGTTTACCGGCTATATCTGGGCTAAACAAATATGGGGTGGCCGAGACTGGCACTGGGACCCCAAAATAATCTGGTCCATGGTCACCTGGTTCCTCTATGCAGGACTCATGCATCAGCGTTTTACCCTGGGCTGGCGGGGTCGGCGGGCAGCGCTCATGACCATCATTGCTTTCGGCGCAGTTCTCCTGACCCTCTGGTTTCAGCTCAAAGGGGTGCACAACTATGGGGTGTGATTCCATTGTTCTGCTCGGGGTAAACCATAAGACCACCCCTCTGGCAGTGCGGGAAAAACTGGCCCTGTCCGGTGGCTATGAAGGACCTCTTGCCAGGCTGCAGCAGCTGAAGGGACTTAATGAATATTACCTGCTCTCAACCTGCAACCGGGTGGAGGTCCTCTTTACCTGCAGGGACCCCCGACAGATGCGTCGTGAAGTCCTTGACCTGCTGTTTGCAGGTCAAGTAAGCCGGGAAGAAGTAGCCAACTGCATTTACATGCATGAGAATGAAGATGCCGTCCATCACCTGTTCATGGTGGCCTCCAGCCTGGATTCCATGATTGTGGGCGAAGCCCAGATCCTTGGCCAGTTGAAGGAAGCGTTCCAGCATGCCTCAGAGCAAAAAACCTCCGGCCTGATCCTCAACAAGCTGCTCCATAAGTCTTTTTCCGTGGCCAAAAGGGTGCGTACCGAGACCAGGATCGGGGCCAGTGCCGTTTCGATCTCATATGCTGCCGTTGAACTGGGACGCAAAATTTTCGGTGAACTGAAGGGGAAACGGGTCATGCTGATTGGGGCTGGTGAGATGGCCGAACTTGCTGCAGAACACCTGCTGGGCCAGGGAATAAAAAAGGTGGTGGTGGCCAACCGAACGCTTGCGCGGGCCATGAAACTTGCCAAGCGTTTTAACGGTACGGCAGTGGGATTGGATGAGTTGGTGGAGCAATTGCTTAACGTTGATATCATTATCAGCTCCACCGGCGCTGCAGACCTCATTCTGTTTAAAAAAGATGTAGCCTCCATCATGCGCGGGCGGCGTAACCAGCCGCTTTTTTTCATTGATATTGCTGTACCCCGTGATCTTGATCCAAAAATAAACGAGCTGGACAATGTGTATCTCTATGACATTGATGACCTGAATAATGTTGTGGAGATAAACAGAGAGCAGCGGGATAAGGAGGCGATCAAGGCACGGCGAATCGTGGAAGAGGAAACGCTTAAATTCGGCCACTGGCTTGATTCCATGGAGGTCACGCCAACCATTGTAGAACTCAGGACTGCAGCAGAGTCCATCTGCAGAACTGAGCTTGCGAAAACTCTGCCCCGTTTAAACGGACTCGACCCTAACGAGAAGAAGTCCATTGAGAAAATGGCTTCTTCCATTGTCGGCAAAATGCTGCACCATCCCATGCTGTATCTAAAGAGTGATCATCCATGCAGCAACCGTGAAGATCGGATTTCTACAGTTCGCAGCCTGTTTCAGCTTGATGAAAGTAACAGCTCTGATAAAAAATAGCTCCTTGCTGAGTTTGTAACTATGCGATATGACCTTCCTGTAAACTGGCACAGGTGCTCCATATTTGCGCAGTTGTTTCCGTTTGCTATAGCCCCCTCTATGCATGCGGGAACAATCGGAGTCTCGCAGGCTCGCTTACCTGCGTGAAGATGGTGTGCCTGTGTCAGTTTAGAAAAAAATGACCAATGAAGAGCGCATGACAATCCTGGAGGAGGAAACATTTATCCTCCGTGATTCCGGTGAAATACCAGAAATAGCTTTTCATTCCACCCTTCATTACCTGACTGAAGATGAAGAGGGACCTGCATTGGTCCTCACCGGTGAAGAATTAAAACTACTGCAGGATGCGGCCCTTTTTCGTTACCGGGAAATTGTCCTGCGAGACCTGGACCCAACAAACCGGGACCTGCGTCTGTACCGCGGGGTTTGCCGCACAATCTATAACTGGCAGCGGATGCAGGATTTCTGCAAGCGTATTAGGCGGGACGCCTCTTCTTTTAAAATAACCGTCGGCCGGGCCCTGGTTGATTTTCTGGTACGGGAACTGGCCGATGTCAAAAACGGCAGTCGCATCAGTTCGATAAACTGCACGGTGCAACAACTTCGGGATCTTGCTGCCATGCTTGACATTTCAGCTGATTCCCTGCCTGCCGGCTGGCAGAACCTTTGTCCGGAGTAAATGATAGGTATAAGGTGTCAGATTTGAGCTGTCAGCTTACGAATCCCACACTGTGGATTTTATTTAAAAAAACTGCGCAAAGCGCCTGACTTTAACCTTATACCTTTTCATTATGCTCATCGGAATTATAGGCACAGGCAAACACGGCAGCCGCTATGCCAACCATATTGTTCACGATATCGACGGGCTTGAACTTGCTGCCATCAGCAGGCGCTCCAAAAAAGGAAAAGTGCAGGCTGACCGGTGGCAGTGCAGCTGGTATGCAGACTGGCAGCAACTGGTAGCCGATGAACGGGTAGAGGCCTTGATCAGCGCAGTTCCGCCGTCTTTGAATCTTTCCATTGCCCACAGCTGTGCAGCGTACAATAAACCGCTACTGCTTGAGAAACCGCTTGCCGACAGCGCCGGTGCAGCTGCTGAAATAGTCAATTTGTACCGGGAACGAAACCTTCCCCTGACCACCGGCCAGACCCTGCGTTATAACCAGGTTATCCGAACCTTGAAGAAAAAACTGCCTGGACTGGGCACCCTGCACAGTTTTTCCGCCAACCAGCGGCTTGAACCCTCTACCCTGTCCTGGCATAAGCAGCCCGAGCTAGCCGGAGCCGGTGTCAGTTTTCACACGGCCGTCCATGTCTTTGATGCCCTGTGCTATATTACGGGCCGGGATATTGTCCGGGTAATGGCCGTAACCGGCAGCAACTACAATGCTGTGCTGGAGGATCTGTTGCTGGTCCTGGTCGAGTTGGACAACGGTGTCAAGGGTACGGTGGATTGCTCAAAGGTGGCCAGGGCCCGCTCGGGTAGGTTTGAGTTTGTCTGCAGCGACGGGCAACTGGTCGGTGACCAAGTCCATAACAGCTGTGCCCTTACTGTCGGCATGGACATTCATCCTGTTGACTGCGGTGAACCGGTGGGTACCATTATTCCGCTGCTTAAGGATTGGCAGCGCTTTCTATCCGGTCGGGGCGACAACCCGATTTCCGGTGCAGACGGTTTGCGGGCCGTGCAGATCTGTGCGGCCTGCCTTAAATCCGCCCGGAGAGCTTCCTGGGTAGATGTCACTTGAGAGTATGTTGTGATCAGTGTATTGAAAACTGAAATCGAAGGTGCAAAGACTCTGTTGTCATTGGTTGGGGTTGCACCCAAAAATCCGGTCCGGCTATGCCGCTTTAGAAAACGAGAAACTCCGCCGGCTGGATACCCAGGTCTGCCGGATGGAGTGTTTTCTCAATCGGACGGTTGAACCTTCCAACCTCAGGATTCCACATGCCGAGATTGATGTAGGATCCTTTTCTAAACCCCCCGTTTTCATCTTTTTCCAGCAGCAATGCCCAGAGTGCCCCGGGATCTACGTCTTCATCCGGGGCATGGGCAACCAGCCCCAGATCTGTATTGTCAAAGACCAGCACCGTGCCGATGGGGTAGACTCCAAGCATGTTGATAAAGACCTTGAGCAGAATCGGATCAAACATGGTGCCGGAATCTTTCAACATGAGCCCCAGTGCCTTGTCCGGACTCAAGTAGGACTTACGGTAAATCCGGGGTGCAGTGATAGCATCATAGAAATCAGCAATGGTGATGATGCGTCCAAACAGGCTGATAGGTTTGTTGCGAGGTGTTTTCGGGTACCCGGCAAGGTCATAGCGCAGGTGATGCTCAAACGGCGGCAGCAGGATGCCGGCCTTGCGGTCATAGGATGCCCGAAGCTTGAGAATTCGCCGTACACTGTTCATGGAATGCTGCTTTACAACAACAAATTCGTTATTGGTGAGCTTACCGGGTTTATTAATGATTTCTTTTGGGATATCTATTTTCCCCAAGTCGTGAAAGAGGGCACTCAGGCCTAACCGGGACAAGGAGAGCTTACTCAAATCTATACGGTGACCAAGACAGAGGGAAAGAATGGAGACGTTAATGGAATGGGTAAAGGTATAATCGTCATAATCACGGATGGTTGACAGATCGAGCAGTACATTGTCATCACTCATGATCAGGTCGACCATGTTCTGGATCAATTGCACGGACTTGCCAAGATTCGCAGATTTATTGGTAGTCAACCGGTCGGCGACATCCTGCAGGGAGTGCATGGCGTAGCTGTAGGTGAGCACAGCTTTTCTGGTACGCCTCTGGCGTTTTCGTTCTCGAGCAGAAGGTGACTTTTTCTCCTGTCTTTTATTGTATTGTTTTTGTGTTGTATCCTCTGTGCCGGTCGCCCTGGCTTGAGCTTGTTCGCTTTCCGGCGCAGTCGTATTCGAATCAACGTTATCCTCCTTAATCCGCGTTGCTTCTGTTGATGAGGCTCCTTTCTTTTTATCCTCAAAAATTGCAGCCAGTGACTGGGCCTGGGCTGTATCAATGATTTCCACCCAGTAAAAACCCTTTTCCTCCAGCTTGGACTGCAGCCAGAATGATGGTTCTTTTTCGTTTTCCGCCTGATTCAGGAGACGAACAAAGGCGAGGATATCTTCATGGGAGACGTATGTGGTACTCCGCTTAAAGCGCAGTCCCTCAAGCTGCCGTTTTTCAAAATAAGCAAGCATTTTCCTGGCAAGACCGGCAGCATTGCGCTGCAGGGCAACTTTTTCCTGCTGCAGGTAAAAGCAACCCACTGAGGCAAGCAGGTTAATTTCGTCGTCAAAGCAGAGAAACTCTTCAATAATCTTTGCAAAATTATCAACACTGTTCTGCAGCAGTTTATTGTTGTCCAGATGAATCTTGGCAGTAGAAAACAGAGAGTTGAGTACCTGCAGAAACCGCTGCCCGAGCAAAGGGTCCATCGCCTGGGTCGGAACGACTTTTTGCTGTGGTTTATCAGCCATGACGTTTCCTCAAAGCTTTGCGGCAAGCTGTCCGGACATCGGGCAGGATATGGCGCGTACCCTCTTGAACTATTCTCTTGGCCTCCAGGATACGGAGGTCCATCAGAGCACGGGCCGCTCCTTCTTTATGCGCTCCACCGCCTGTGGCAAACAGTGTTCCGAGTTTGGAGCCCTGAAAAAGATTTTTTTTGAGAAAGGGAATAGACTGGGCGCTGCCTGATCTGCCAAGGGCATAATAACAGGCAAGTATATGCTCACGGTCTCCTGTATCTTCAGCATGCTCCTGCAGGTGGTTGCAAAGCATTCGCTCTACGGTGGGATTACGTCGTTTTCCGGCCAGAGAGAGGATTGTGCCACGAATTGTTTCATCCGGGTCATCAATCAAGGGGATCAGTTTCCGGATGTCAACGGCGTCCCAGTCGACAAGAAGTTGAAAGGCCTTGCGGCGGACAAGCGGGGAAGCATTCCGGGTCATGGCGGAAAGTACAGGAATAGCTTGATCCATGCGTATTCTCTGGATAACAGGAAAGAGAAGCAAACATAATTTTGCGTCGATTTCTTCAGCCACTGCAGCAAGGTAGCGTGAATCAATTTCGCAATAATGTTCAAAAACGGCAAGAAAATCCGACCCGAAACGTTGCATATCAATTTTGCAACTAAGAGGTGCCAGGGTTTTTAGAACATCAGGCGGTAATAGTCGTATAAGGGTCCAGAGTGCATCCAACTCGTTATCCTGAGCAGGCTTATCAAGTTCGGTAAAGAATTTATCCAGGTCACGCAGGCTTTCAGGTTTGGACACTGACTGGAACAGCTCGCTAATCAGCGGACTGAGCTGTTTTTGTCGTTTGTTTTGGGTTGTTGCAATTTTATTAAGAGTGCGAAGAATTTTAAGTGCATACTTAAACTGGTGTTGCTGCAGGCAATACAGGAATCGATCCTGCAGAAAGGCCAGGATGTCAACCGCCTCCTGGTTGTCATTCTGAATAAGCAGCAGGATGAGCAAAATTTCTATTGTGCTTTCTATTTCATCACTGTTTTCCGCTTTGCTGACCATTGCCTCGAGCTTAAACTGTTCCACCTCGGTCAGATTCCATAACGCGCTACCCGGGGCTGTGAGGGCAAGGCCTATTTCTGCTGCCTCCTCAGAACTCTCCTCAATTATATCACCATCGTCCTCCTCCGACTCCCGGGACGAGTAGTCCTGTCCACCTGCATTCCTTTCTCCCCTGTCTGCCTGCTCATCTTGTGCCGTCTCAGGCCCGGGTGCAACATGAAAGGAGCCAAGGTCAAGAAGCGGCAGGTCCATGGCCATGAGGTTAATGGTTTTGTATTCAATATGGGGAAAATCCTGCTCCCACAGGTCTGTAGCAATGGTGGAGTCACTCTCCATATCACTGCGTCGATTATTGTTGATAACTCTGAGCAGCGACTGGATTTCCCACAACTCCAGATCCCTGGAAAATTCAAGCCATTCCACACCATCCCGGCCAAGGAGAAAGGCGATATCGTTTTCATCCGGTTTTCCCTGGTAAACAACATCCCCATCATAGACGATGGTGTTCTTACCGATCTCAAGGTGCAGGGTTGTGTTGTTTTTCAAAAAGGTGCAGATGTTGTCAAATATCTTGCCGATGTGCTGCCTGGCAATGCTATGGTCTTCAGGATAGAGGGTGTGATGCTTGATGGCACCAGCAAGCAGTTGGACAATGGTGCCGATTGTGCGCAGGTCAGAGACACCGGTTACCAATGTGCCACTGTGAGATCCTGTCGCCATCTGATAGAGTATACAATGAAGTGAAAGGTTAAAAAAATCCTTATTATCTTACAGTATACCGGGAGCAGTATATACTGTCAATCCTGCCTGGCCAGCTTTCAACTAATTGAAGGCGGCTTTTATAATAAAAAAGGAAGGCACTTCAGGCTTCCCCTTTTCAGCTCCTGCTGTCTGGATTTACTCAACAAATTTTGCAATTTCCGTGACCGGGCTTCTTTCGGTACGAAAACTGTTTGCCGGGGCATCCATATCCGGGTAGCCGATGGACAGACCAAGAACCAGTCGTTTGGATGCCGGAATATCAAGATATTTTTTTACATCCCGGGCATAGTCGGTGGCAAAGGCCTGGGGCACAGTTCCCAACCCCTGGCCATGGGCAGCCAGCATCAGGGACTGGGCAAACAAGCCGAGATCAAACAGGGACCACTGTGAGAGAGCGTTATCCTGAAACAGGTAGATGGCGTGTGGGGCACCGTAAAACCGAAAATTAACTTTTTTCGCCTTAACGATCATCTCAGGGGCACCGAGATCAATACCGGTCAGCTCCTTTCGTTTAGCAAACAGCTGATTGATACGGGCCTGTTCGGCATCGGGCCAGGATTCAGGCGCAGTCAGGTCCGGGCAAGGTTCAGCTCCGCTTTCCAGCAGATCCACCAGCATCTTGGACAACCCCTCTTTTTTGAGTCCGGACAGTACCATAACCTCCCAGGGTTGGGAGTTTTTATAGGAAGGACTCCAGCAGGCGGTTTCAATCACCTTTGCCAGCAAATCCTGAGGCACGGGATCCTTTTTAAAGCCGCGTATACTCATCCTGGTTTTTATACAGTCTACAGCGTCCATTGTATCCTCCTGAAATGGGTCTTTATAATTTATAATAAAGGTTACGACTCCTTTTTTCCTATCTATCTAACTTGAGAAAATCGAAAAAAATTCTGCCAAAATAAACAAAATAATGATTTATGTTTGCTTTAGGATAAACAGCGGATCAGCCTAAGTCGTTACGATCAATGCTTAAACGAACGCTGACCAGTGAACATCATGGCAACCTGCGGATCAGCCTCGTTGCATGCCTCGATGGAAGCATAATCCCGCATGGAACCGCCGGCCTGGAGGATAGCGCTGATCCCTTCCCGTATCCCCACATCCGCCGCGTCGCGGAAAGGAAAAAAGGCATCGGAAATCATAACCGATCCCGGTAGTCCGGCACGGTCGGCTTTGACCCTGGCATCAACTTCCTCAATGTCGGCAGCATCCCGCCTGCCCTGATCAACTTCCAGCGCCAGGTCGGCATAGGGAATACCGAACTTGTCAAAACAGGTGATGTCGGCATATTTAACATATGCTTTGTGCACTGCGATTTCAGCGACACCCACCCGGTCCTGCTCACCGGTGCCGATACCGGTGGTGCAGCCGTCTTTCACATAGATAACTGAGTTGGAGGTTACTCCGTGTTCCACTGCCCAGCCGAAGATCATGTCATCAATTTCCCGTTGATTGGGCTCACGTTCACATGTGTATTCTTTGTTTTTCCAGGTGGCTGTGGCCGGTTTTAGATCGTTGACAGAGCGGATGGAGTTGACGGCCGACTGCTGAACAATAATGCCGCCGTCAATAAGGCTCTTGAAGTCAACAAAGCGGAATTTTTCAAAATCAGCCAGCCGGTTGATACCGTCCATACGGATTACCCGCAGGTTTTTTGCTTTAGCCAGGATATCCAGGGTACCATCCTCAAACTCTGGAGCACAGACGACCTCAAGATAACTCCGGCTCATAAGATCTGCTGTATCTTTATCCACCGGCCGACTCATGATAACGGCACCACCAAAGGCGGCAATACGATCTGTGCGGTTGGCCTTATTGTAGGCATCTGCCAGGGTCGAACCGATGGCGGCACCACAGGGGTTGTTGTGCTTGAGAATTACAGCGGCTGGTTTGTCCACCAGGTATTTTATGATGTTAAGACCGTTATCCACATCGGTCAGGTTAATCTTGCCCGGGTGCTTGCCCACCTGCAGCATATCGTCAACAGTAAAGCCGCTGACCAGGGAGTTTCCGGGTTCGATAAACCTGCAGTCAGCCAGTACCAGATTGCCGTTCACCAGTTCATACAGGGCGGCCTCCTGGTCGGGGTTTTCACCGTAGCGGATGCCACGCTCATCGACCGTACCGTCTTCCATGGGAATTCCCCAGGTCCGTTTACGATAGACCAGGGTCTGATCACCAAAAGAAACGGTCATCTCCATGGGAAAGGAATCTCCAAGGATAGTTGTATACATTTTTTTGATATCACTCATGGGCCACTCCGTTTTAGTTGATAGTTGATAGTTAACAGTGGAGAGTTAAAAAGAAAGACAAATCATGCAGGTGATAGAAGGCTGCGCCGCGCCTACATAATGTCTTTCAATAAAGTAGCATCATAATAGGAACAACCCGCCTTGCCAATACCGAAAAAACAACGACCCACAAATCAAGGTGGCTGAAGGATTGGCCGTGAGCATGAATCAGCCAACCCGATAGGTCAGGGGTGGAATATGTTCCTCGGCAAAGGTAGTACAGTTATGCAGGACGCTGTGCGCGCCGATAACACAATTATCACCCAGCCTGCATTGATGGAGCACGGTACCGGTTTCGAGATGTACCCCACTGCCGATTGTCGATTTTCCTGTGACCTGTACCCCGGCCTGGAGAATGGCATCCTGGCCGATGATAGATTCAGGAGCGATAAGAATGGTCTCAGGCGAGTACATGGTTACGCCACTCAGCATGATTTCGCGGTTATGGCGCATTTGCAGTTCCCCGTGTGCCTGAGCAAGTTCCACACGAGAATTGACACCAAGAACATCAATGGCAGGCGAGTGCATAAACTTATGGGCTTTGTGGCCCTGGCGGTCGGCAATGGCCACGATATCAGTCAAGTAGACCTCGCCCTGGCTGTTGTCGGTCCCAACCTGTTTCAGGGAAGTAAACAGAAATTTCGCGTCAACTAAGTAGATACCGGCATTTATTTCCTGTATTGCCCGCTGCTCTTCCGTGGCATCCTTTTGCTCAACTATCTCCAGAACATGACCGTCAGCATTGCTGATTATTCTACCATAGCCAAAGGGTTCGTCAAGCAGGGTGGTCATCAGTGTGAGCATGGCCCGACTGTCCCGGTGTTGCTTGATCATGGCCTGCAGGGTCTCCGGTCGGATAAGCGGGGTGTCACCGCAGAGGATCATGACCAGGTCTGCAGAGTCGCAGGCCTCCTCGGCACAAAGGACAGCGTGCCCCGTGCCAAGCTGTTCATCCTGGAAAACCGGAGTAAAGGTGAATTCTGCCAGCGAGTCAAGCACCTTCTGCCGCTGGTGACCGACAATGACGGCGGTATGGTCTATTTCAGTCTGTGTTACCGTGTCCAGCACATGGTGCAGCATGGGTTTAAAAAAAAGTTCGTGCAACACCTTGGCATTGCCGGATTTCATACGGGTGCCTTTACCTGCGGCAAGGATGACAGCGGTGATATTTGATGCGTTCACGGGATGGGTACTCCAATTGTATGCGTAAAGAGGTTAGGAATTAAAATTATGGTATCGCTGATACCGGAATCAGGCAAGATGTTTTCCAGAGTATGTACTTTGGTTAAGCATACCGGTTGGCCATCGCTGATATTCTTTCCATTATTTTTTCGCGTAATGGTGCTGGTGCAATCACTTCCGCCTCATCACCAAACTGCAGCACCTTCATTATCAGCTCCCGTTCATCGGCCACCGGCAGGTGAAGCAGGATGCCGGTTTGTGTCTGCTCGATCTGCTGGTCAGGGTGCCAGTGCTGTTCACGCACTATTTCAGCTGCCCGGCCGGTCAGGGAAATAATTGCAGTAAAACGGGCCTTGCCCTTGAAAATGCCGAATACCCCGGTCAGATACTCATCATCAGGTTGCAGTCGGTGTTCTACCTGTTGCCCCGTAGTCTGGATCGATTGAATTCTGGAGAGATGAAAGAGCCTTTTTTCCTGCCGAAGATGACACCAGGCCAGCAGATACCAACGCCCCTGGTAGTGAACAAGTTTGAGAGGATCAATCCGGCGGAGTTTTTTTTGTTGCTGTTTGTCTCCATATTGAATGTCAAGCTGCATCCCATCAAGCAGACCATTGATTACCGTGTCAAATACCACTTTATCCACCGGCTGAACCTCTATCCATTCGCAGTGGATCAGGTCTTCAATGTGTGCCCGATGGCTAAGCACCATGGAGGAGAGTTTTTCTTGCAGCTGTTTCAGCTCCGGCAGAGTTTCCAGGCCGGTTTCCGAGGCCATGGAGCTGAGCACACCGAGAAAGAGAACAATTCTGGGGCTGTCCTCAAAGGGGAGCCGGAAATCATCCTCTTCATAAAAATAGCCGTTTTTACGCTGATCATAGCTAAGCGGCGCCAGCAGACGATCGCGCAGGTAGGCGATATCGCGGTGCGCAGTGGCTGCAGAGACCTCAAACTCTTCAGCCAGGTCAGTGGCATTAGGGAAACGGCTATCCTGAATACGGGAATGAAAATAGTAAATTCGTTCGAGCAGTGACATT
>JAYEKB010000196.1:0-3318 GCA_034660835.1 Thermodesulfobacteriota bacterium | reverse complement strand
TTAAACATAGCTTTAGCCTTTTCTACTCCACCATCAGCACATCAAAACAATGGACGACCGGCAAGAAGGAGAGGAAACCGGTCGCCCAGGGAGGAGGTTACAGCAATTACAACAGATCAGTTTTTTTCAAGACAACAACAGCAGCCAGATACGAGACAACGATCAAGGCTACCCAGGAAAGCAGTAAAAATGCATTCATCATGGTTTTTCTCCAAAGAATTTAGGTTAATAAGCTTCGCCACTGACCTCATCTGCGGTTAGTTTAGTTCTATCCATGGACCACCAGACATAGGCGACATAGGCCAGGACAAACGGAATGGCCAGGGCCACATAGGTCATGGTCGCAAGAGTATACGGACTACTTGAAGCATTAAAAATCGTCAGGCTGGACTGCAGGTCCACCTTGGACGGATAAAAGGCCGTATTGTTATAAGCCGGCAGCAGCAGCACAGTTAGACCGACCAGCACCGTTCCCAGGCCGCCAAACCAGATACCTGCAGTGGATGATGATTTCGCCGTCCGTAGAACACCGAGAATGACCAGCACCAGGCCAACAGCCAGCATGCCAAGCAGCCAGGGGTTTGCCAGCAGGTTGCCAAGATACTTCCGGCTGACCAATTCAATGGTCCCTTGACCGTCAACAATACCATAGCCTTTCATCAGCAGCAGGCTGACCAGGACATAAGCCAGGAAAGGCAACGAACAGACAAAACTTGTCCAGCACCACTTGCGCAAACGGGTTTCCATTTCCGGGACAGTAGTAAAATCGATATTGTTTACCAGGTACATGGAGCCCAATGTCCGGGCGTTGAAGACCAGAAATAGCCCGAGCGACAGGTTGAAAATGGAAAAAGCTGCCTCAAGCCCGCGCAGGGGATGGGTCCAGGTCACAAAATTGTACATACTGAGCTGGAAATTTGATCCGGTAAAAAAAGTTCCAACTGCCGCACCGATCAGCAGGATGCCCACTGAACCGTTGATAAAAAGAAACAGCTCGAAAACAGTGCTGCCCAGCACGTTACGCGGCTTTTTACGGTACTCATAGCTGACTGCCTGGATAATAAAGGTAAACAGGATCAAAATCCATACCCAGTAAGCACCGCCGAAAGAAGTGGCGTAAAATTTGGGAAAGGCGGCAAACAGAGCGCCGCCAAACAGGACCAGAGTGGTAAAGGTCAGTTCCCATTTTCTTCCCAGCGAATTAACGACCAGGCTTTTTTCGTCCTCGGTCCTGGCCACCTGCCAGAGCAGGGTCTGTCCACCCTGAACAAAGGTGAGAAAGAGAAAAAGGGCTCCGACCACGGAACAGAGCAGCCACCACAGGTGCTGCAGGGTCGAATAATCAAGGTCTCCTAGCATATTAGTTTTCCTCCGGACCAATGCTGATCTGTTTGGTCATAATGCTGATCTCTGCAATAAGCAAAGCGGTAAACAGGATCAGGAACATGAAAAAGGTGGTCTGGACTGTTCCGGCTGTCAGGTTGGACCGAGCCACGGTTACCGGCAGCAGATCCTGAATAGCCCAGGGCTGACGACCGACCTCGGCAACTATCCAGCCCGCCCAATGGGCAATAAGACCGAGAAAAAACATGATCGTCCCGCCGCCAAGAAGCCAGCGCTGCTGTTGCAGGGTGCCTTTCCAGGAAAAGTAGAGAAATGCCAGGAAAACCAGGGGAAAAAGCGTTCCCAGGACTACCATGATATGAAATGAATTAAAGGACATGGCAACCGGAGGGACGGCATCTTCCGGTTTCTCTAAAAAGCCGTACCCCAGGTAATCCTTATGAGCATCAAAGATGGTCAGGGCAGCGGCGGCCGCAATTTGATCACCTGATTTTTTGGCCTTTTTATAGGTGTCAAGCTGAGCAAGGGCTATTTTTCCTTTAGCCATTTTTTCGTCGGCACCCATGATGCCCTGTTCCTTGTTTCCATAGACCAGATCCTCAATTCCCGGCACAAAAGAACCAAAAGAACGGTTGGCCAGCAGGGACAGCAGGCCGGGGAGACGGATTTCAAAGTTAAACGCATCCTGGTCATCACCTACCTGTTTATCAGAATCTATCATACCGAGAGCAACAAGTCCGGCACCTGTTTCACCTTTGTATAATCCTTCAAAGGCAGCAAGTTTCATGGGCTGTTTCTGAGCAACTTCATAGGCGGCCTCATCGCCGGTAAAGCCGACAAAGGCTGAAGCCAGCAGGCCGAAAATGGCAGCAACCATGATAGAGCGTTTGGCCATCAGTACGTGACGTCCTTTAAGCAGATACCAGGACGAAATTGAGAGAATGAACAGAGCGGCAAAGAGCATGGATGCGCTGGTGGTGTGAGTAAATTTTGAAACTGCCACCGGATTGAACACGACCTCAGCAAAATTCTGCATTTCAAAACGGGCAGTGTCCGGATTAAAGGCCTGACCGACTGGGTTCTGCATCCAGGCATTGGCGACCAGGATCCAGACAGCCGACAGGTTGGAGCCCACTGCAACCATCCAGGTTGAAAAGAGGTGAAATTTTTTGGAAACACGGTTCCAGCCAAAAAACATGACTACAAAGAAGGTGGCCTCTAAAAAGAAGGCAAAGATACCTTCAATAGCAAGCGGTGCGCCGAAGATATCGCCGACCATCCAGGAGTAGTTGGACCAATTGGTGCCGAACTCAAACTCCAGGATAATGCCGGTGGCCACACCGATGGCAAAGTTAATGCCGAACAGCTTCATCCAGAACTTGGTCAGGTTCTTCCACTCTTCACTGCCCGTCTTCACATAAATGGTGTGATAAAAGGCGATGATCCAGGTGATGCCCAGGGTCAAAGGCACAAAGATCCAGTGGTACATGGCAGTCAGTGCAAACTGGGCCCTGGCCCAGTTCACCATGGTCAGGTCAAAATTTTCAATCATTACCGTTCTCCTCCTTAGTTGACGGGTTGAGCCTGGACCGGTGCTGTGATCTGTTCCAGTACATAATCGGCCCGTTGTTCATCTGTAGTAAATTTGGTTCCCAGGAAATCCGGGAAAAAAAACAGCTTCAGGACAGCAAACATGATGATCAGTTTGATGATGACGATCTTCCACAGGGTTTTTCCAACGGTCATACTCCGAAAACCATCAATATAGAACCGGTAGATCCGTTGGAAGATATTAGGCTGCTGCATTACCATCTGTGCCATTGTTTCAACCTATTGAAGTTTATCTTGGCTGTCAGGGAGAATGCCATCAAGGGGATTAGTCCCAATTTCCCCGGCTGGAATGGATGGAACACAGGACTTTTCCTTGATTAACTGGTCAAAGGTAACCTTATTCAAGGTCGCACGCAGTTGTTC
>JAYEKB010000195.1:0-3360 GCA_034660835.1 Thermodesulfobacteriota bacterium | reverse complement strand
GCCTGCCAGGATCCCCGCTCCATAATCCTTGCCATGATGATATTTGAATGCTTATGAATATCAAGACAGTTGGGATCATATTCCCAAAAAAAACGATGTAGATATGATGGGAGTTGGCTCATGGTGATTGGCTCATGGTGGTTGGTTCAATGGCTCATGGTTCAATGGCTCATGGCTCAATGGCTCATGGGGTTTGGCTCATGGTGATTGGCTCATGGCTCAATGGCTCATGGCTCATTGGGTTTAGCTACCAGCCATCAGCCATCAGCTATCAGCTATCAGCCATCAGCCATCAGCCATCAGCTATCAGCCATCAGCTATCAGCCATCAGCCATCAGCCATCAGCTAATACTTATCCAGAATGTCCTTAGAGTACGCAACCATATGAGGTACCTCTGCCGGCTCAATCTTTTCCAGTCCCTCTTCCCGGCTCATCACGCCTTCTCTTACCATATTGGCAATTTCCCAGACATAGGGATGGAAATTATAACGCTGGCGATGAATCTGGTTGGCATAGGCATTAAGGAGACAGTTGGAGGAGTTGGGATCCGTGTCATCTGGTTTTTCCCAGCCATGCTGCTTGATCCGTTCAACGATTTTTCCTTCATCATAGGGGAGGAAGGCAAGAGGATGCACATTCCAGGGAAACTTTTCCGGATGGGCAAACTGTTCTGCTGTAACAAAATAGGGGTTAATTGCATCCCCGGAAATCTCATGCAACGGTCTGTAGATGGCCTGTTGGGTGGACTGCATCAAGCGGGCATTGGTCTTCATAACTGAAGACTGCACGGGTGCCTGGCCAGGCGACCAACCAAAACCGACAAAGGGAATCTCTTTTTCAATGGCCGTACGCAGAATCAAATTTTTGATAATCCCGATACAGGAAGTACATATTGTTGACGCCCGTTCCAGGGTTTTGGCCGAATAGAGTTCGTGGTCGGCTGCAGCAGCAAAAATCCTGCGCAGCATTGCCGGGTCAGGGCGGACAATCATCAAATCCGCGCCGAGAGCGCCGCAGACATTACGGATGTTTTCCTCGGCCCTGGGTGAAATAAAGGTGTTATCAAAGGTCAGTGCCAGCACCCGCATTTCATAACGGTTGACCAAAACATCCAGTGTGTAGGTACTGTCCTTGCCGCCACTGTAGGCGACCAGAACATCATAGGTCGATTTATTCTTCTTTTCCTGAAGCAGTTTGACAAACTTCTGCTCATATTTCGCCATCTGCTTTTCTGCGGCAGCTCGGCCCCGGTAGTGCCTGCAATGGTTACAAATCCCATCATCGTTAAAGCTGATACCTGGAAAGGTTGCGGGAAGGATACATTGGGCGCAACGTTGTTGGCTGGTGGCTGATGGTTTTTGGCTCATGGTTGGTGGCTCATAGCGTTTTTAATTTGGATTTCATTATTTTCCCGGTGGCGGTTTTCGGCAGCTCGCTGAAAAATCTAACCTCATGAGGGACCTTGTAGGCGGGAAGTTCCTTTCGACAATGCTTGAGCAAATCTTTTTCATTACATTTGCAGCCGTCTTTCAGCACAATACAGGCCCGAATGCGCTCATCGAGAATTGCATCGGCAATACCTACCACTGCTGCTTCGTGGACTGCAGGGTGTTCTGCCAGGGTATCTTCAATTTCTTTTGGACCAATACGATGGGATCCACTTTTGATGATATCACTTTTGCGACTGATGATATAGAAAAAACCTTCTTCATCCTGGCGGGCAAGGTCTCCGGTCCATAATCCCTCTTTGCGGAGCACCTTTGCCGACTCGGTCAGCTGCTGCCAATAGCCCGCCATAATGTTTTCTCCCCGAGCAACAATTTCGCCGGTCTGTCCTGTCGAAACGGGGTTCCCCTGTTGATCAAGCAGAAAAAGCTGCACTCCGGGAATCCCCTTGCCAATAGATCCGGGCCGCTCATGAAGATCCGAGGGCTCAAGAAAGGAAAGCCGGGCAGAGGCCTCGGTTTGACCATACATGATATAGATATCAACGCCGGGGAAATTTTTCTCTAACTGACCGGCAAGTGCCGGTGACATGGCAGCTCCAGCCTGGGTCAGGTAACGCAATGCCGGAAAGGTGAACTGCGAGAGAGAAGAACGGTTCAACAACAGGGCAAAGGTAGAAGGAACTCCGGAAAAACCGGTTACCTCATGGTCGACCATTTGCTGCAAAATAACATTGGGGTAGAGAAAACTCTGATTAACCACCAGGCTCCCACCGGCGGCGATATGGGTCAGCATGACTGAATTACCATAGACATAGAAAAACGGCAAAACTGCCATGATTCGATCCTGCTCGCTTAGACGCAGATAGCTGATAATGGAAGTAATGTTTGCAACCAGATTACTGTGCCGCAACATGACCCCTTTAGGGTGTCCCGTGGTGCCGGAGGTATAAATAATTTGCGCAAGGTCACTGGAAGATCCAAAAGATCTATTAGCCCTCTCACTCCCCTCCGCTTCTCTGCTGAGCAATGCTGTCAAATCAGCCAAAAGAATTTTTCCTGCCCAGGTCAGGTCAGGTTCAGGTCCGGTGACGGCAAGCCCCCGCAGGCTTTTCAGTTTCGGAACAACAGCCCTGAGATAGCGATTATACTTCTTATGTGCCAGCAGTACTGCAGCCCCGCAATCATCAAGATAATAGTGTAAAGATTTCACCGAGGTTTGGCTGTTCAGGCCGACAACAACCCCGCCGGCAAGTAATATACCAAAATAACAGGATATATACTCAAAGGGATCGTCAGTAAGAACAGCCCCACGAAAACCAGGTTCAAGATCAAGAGAATCAATCCAGAGAGCAACCGATTCCGCAGCAGAGACAAGCTGTTGGTACGAAATACGGTTATCCCCGTAAATCAGGACATCCTTGTCAGGTGATTTTTGTACAGCACGATACAGGTAGTCTTGCAGCAGCATCTATTTCCGGCCCCGGGCTTAACCACGATTCAACACAGCATCTGCACTTCTCACGTCTTTTTCGTGATAAAGGCAGCCAACTGGTTAACACTGTCCAGATTCTCCGGGATTAACTCCTCGTCATCCACAGAAAAATCAAAAGTTTCCTCTAACCATTCAACCAGCTCCAGGACCCCGGTGGAATCTATAATTCCCTGCTCCAGAAAAGAATCATCATTGCCGAGATCTTCTTCTGCAGCATCAAACAAAAAATTATCAAAAATAAATTGACGGATAATCGCTACCGTATCAGCCATTTTCTCTCCTCATTTTCTATCCTTAGGGCCTGTTAAGAAATAAGTGTCACACCTATGCATCTCTGCTTCAGGTCATATTTGTACGATTTTCAATTACAAAATCCTCAACGTAGCCATGCTACGCCTCCGGTTTTGTGCAATCAAATC
>JAYEKB010000194.1:0-13688 GCA_034660835.1 Thermodesulfobacteriota bacterium | reverse complement strand
AGCCTTGCTCTCCTCGACCAGCCGGTGAAAGCCCTTGTGTACCAGCCGGGCATCAAGGTGGCAGGCACCGCCGGTGGTCAACTGGACAACCGGCACCCCTTTGGATCTGATCCGGTCTGCATCCCGTTCGGTTTCAATGTCACCTTCAATAACGCCGATCCGAAATTCATCGCCCAGCTGCTCAATGGTGTGCTCAAGCAGTGTCGTCTTGCCGGAACCAGGGCTGGATATCAGGTTGATGGCAACGGCCCCGAACTGTTCAAAGTGGTGCCTGTTTTTTTCTGCCTGTTCATTGTTGGCCGCAAGTAAGCTGGTATGAATATCCACCAGTTTTTTCTCTGCCGGGCTCTGGTGATGATGATCTTCGTGGGGCAGGGTACAACCGCATGAGTCACACATGGTGAAGGTATATGGTATAAGGTTAACGGTTTACGGTATAATAAATGGGGGAATCTACAATATACAGTATCCGAGGATCACTTCATCCGTATACCGTACACCGTACACCCTATACCGTTCTGTTATTCCATTTCAACCTGGGTCAAAATCAGGTCATTTCCATCAGGTTCACAGATTTCAAGGACTGCTTCGTTGGTCAATACATTTTCTTTAGCCATCACTTCAAAGCCAAAGGAAAAAGAGTCTACTACGATACCGGAGCGGGTGCCGATATCCACCCTGACCGTGCAAATTTTTTGTACATCATGTTGTTTAGCCAGGTCTTTCAGTTGTTGCATCAGGCCTTGGGCCAGGGAAAATTCATGCATTGGCAGTTACTATCGCAGTGACCGGGAAGGTGTCAAGTGTATTCATTTATTTGCGCGCAACACATATTTACAAAAAAATTGAACTGTCCGTAACCACGGTATTGTTGTACGAAAAATGACAGTAGAACCATACGAAGCATTAAAGCTCACATTGACTCGAAAACATAACCGCACAACATGAACAAATATTCCCGGTCAACATGCTCACCATGATTGAAAAGCATCACAAAGTCAAAAAATATCTCATTTTTTCGTTTGTCATGCTATTGTAACCCAACAAAGGGAAAAAGTAAGCACTTTTTGCACAACGGGACCAGCTATGTGTTCAACCGTAATCTTTGGATGTGGTAACCTTATCATGGGTGACGATGGCTTTGGCCCGATGGTTATTGAAGAATTATCTGCTAACTATACATTGCCCCAATGGGCTATTGCCATCGACGCGATGACCGGTATCAGGGAATATCTCTTTGACTATTTGCTTAGTGAAGAAGGTCGGCCGGAACATATTATTATACTTGATGCAGTGAATATTGGCGACCGCAAACCGGGTGATGTGTTCCTGATAGATTCCTCATCGATTCCTTACAAAAAAACACATGATTTTTCCCTTCACCAATTTCCTACGGTTAATCTTTTACATGAACTGGAAGAACATACTGGAATCAATGTGACCATAATTGCAGCCCAGGCCGAGTATGTGCCAACTGAAATCGAGATGGGACTGTCGGCTTCAATGACTACTGCCGTTTCAAAAGCATGTGAGATGATCATGCACATGTTCCCTGAAACCTCTCAACGAGGTGAGCTTGGATGATGTACGAATTTAAAGTCAGCGAAATGGCTGAGGAGTTCGGTGTTCATCGAAATACTATAAGAAACTGGATTAACGCCGGTACCCTTCCGGCAAAGAAAGGGCCGGGCAGAAAGTATCTGATGACGTTTGAGGACTATCAGTCCCTTTGTGAGAAATTTGGTCGTGAGCCGCTCGTCAATTCAACCGGAAATGTCGATCCGGACAGGGTAGAGGAGTACGAACAATCTAAAAAACAACCGAAGCCGTTGGACATCGGATACAGGGAAAAAACCATCTATTCCGACGCGCAGTGGGCAGATGCCTGTCAGACCTGCGGCACCTGTGCCGGTGGTTGCCCGATAGCCGGCGTGGACGGGCTTGATCCCCGAAAAATAGTCAGGATGGCTGTTCTCGGTATGGAGGATGAACTTAAAGACAGCGACTGGCCCTGGAAATGTACCATGTGTGGTATGTGTGAAAATGTCTGCCCGGCAGGTGTAGAGATACTGGCACTGATCAGAAGGCTGCGAAGTCTGCGCAATCGTGACCTGGTGCCCGGCTCGATCCATGAAGGCGTGACAACCTGTCTTGAGCGTGGCAACAATCTGGGAATTCCCAAAGATGATTTTGTATCGCTCTGTGAGGTACTCGGCAGGGAACTTGCCGAAGAAGGGTTGACAGGATTTCAAACTCCTATTGATGTAGTCGGATCGCGGGTACTTGTGACTGTAAATTCCAAGGAGCCTTTTGCTGAACCGGACGATATGAAATTCCTGTGGCGGATATTATATGCTGCCGGCGAATCCTGGACAATCTCTTCGGAAAACTGGGAAGGGGTCAACTGGGGTTATTTTTCCGGAGATGATAACGCCATGAAAACCGTTGTCGGCAGGATCGTCGATAACATGAGGAGGCTGCAATGTGAAGTGCTTCTTCTGCCGGAAATTGGCCATGCATATTTCGCAACCCGTGCAGGCTTGAACAGATGGTTTCCGGACGCATTGAAAGAGTTCAAGATACTGTCGATGTTTGACCTGCTGATAGAGTATCTGAACCTGGGCAGAATCAAACTTGATAACAGCAGACATTCGATGCGAACGACCTACCACGACCCGTGCAATTACGGGCGCAGATCCATGAAGGCATTTGGCGAGGCGTATTTTGAGGAGGGTCGTATAATTACCAGGGCAGCCTGTAGGGATTTCAAAGACATGGAACCAAATGGAGAGATGAATTACTGCTGCGGTGCCGGTGGTGGTGCCTGGGCAATGCCGTTTACTCAGGAACGGGTGTTTTACGGACGCATGAAGGCGCGACAAATTGAGGAGACCGGGGCAAAGCTTGTTATCGCCCCCTGCCATAACTGTCGTGATCAATTGAGGAGATCCCTGAACCATGAGTATGATCTCGGCATTGAAGTCAAGTGCCTTTGGGAACTCGTTGCCGACAGCCTGATCATGCCCGGTCAGGAGAAAGAAACCGCAAAAGCAATTATTCAAGGTAGCCTAAAGTAGAGGAGAGACCTGTCATGCTGGACAGCCAAAAAGTCGGATCAGTGCTGATTGTAGGCGGTGGAATCACGGGTATGCAGGCAGCTCTGGATCTCGCAGATTCCGGATACCATGTCTACCTGGTTGAAAAATCAGGGGCCATTGGTGGTGCCATGGCCCAGTTGGCCAGGACCTTCCCAACCAATGACTGCTCGATGTGAATTATTGCGCCGAAATTGGTTGAGTGCGGTCGGCACTTAAATATCAAGTTGATGACATTGAGTGAAGTTACAGCTATCTCCGGAAAGGCTGGTGACTTTCAGGTCACCATAAACGAACATCCACGCTACGTGGATATGGAAAAATGCATTGCCTGCGGCCAGTGTGCGGCAGAATGTCCGAAGAAAGTTGACAGCGAGTATGATGCTTCCGTCGGCAAACGGACGGCAATCTATGTGAAATATGCCCAGGCGGTTCCACTGAAGTACCAGATTGATGCAGAGAATTGTCTCCGTTTTAAGAAAGCGGGAGCCTGTGGGGTATGTGAGCAAGTCTGCCCGGCAGGCGCTATAAACTTTGACGACATCGAAAAAACCCATGATGTCAATGTCGGTGCCATTGTTCTGGCTCCTGGCTTTACGACCTTTGATCCTGCCAGGGTTGGAATCTGGGGCTTTGGTCGTTATCCGAACGTAGTTACCTCCATGCAGTTTGAGCGCTTCCTGTCAGCTTCAGGACCAACCAAAGGACAACTGATCAGGCCGTCGGACGGCAGGGAAATAACTAAGGTTGCCTTTCTGCAGTGTGTTGGTTCACGCGATGAGCATAAATGCGGCAACGGCTACTGTTCATCCGTTTGTTGCTTGTCTGCCATTAAGGAAGCGATGGTGGCCAAGGATCAATTGGCCGATCTGGAGGCTTCCATTTTCATGATGGACATGCGAACCCACGGCAAGGACTTTGACCGCTACTATCAGCGAGCGCAAAATGAAGCAGGGATTCGCTTTATCCGCTGTCGCGTACATGGTGTTGAACCGCAGGGCGACACTGGTGATCTGCGACTTCATTACATCAATGAGCAGGGCAGACAGGTTGAAGAATCTTTTAATATGGTGGTCCTGTCAGTGGGGTTGGAGATTCCTGAACATGTCAAGTTGCTGAGCGAGATAGCAGGAGTTAAATTGACCAATAACGGGTTTGCTGCAACTTCTGATTTCAGCCCGGTATCAACTTCAAAGCCGGGTATCTTTGCCTGTGGTGTTTTTACCGGACCCAAGGGTATCCCTCCGTCGGTTGTGGAAGGCTCTGCGGCAGCTGCTGCGGTTGCCGACATCCTGGCTCCTGTTCGTGGAAGTCTGGCCCTGGAGAAAATCTTCCCTCAAGAACGAAATATTGCCGCTGAAAAGCCGAAAACCGGTATCTTTGTCTGTCATTGCGGCTCTAACATTGCCGGTGTAGTTGATGTTGAAGCAGTAGCCGCCTATGTCAAGACTTTGCCCGGTGTCAGTCATGTTGAGCGCAACCTGTTCAGCTGTTCCCAGGATAGTCAAGAGCAGATGATGCAGACTATCAAGGACAAGGGACTGAACAGAGTTGTTGTCGCTGCCTGTACTCCGCGCACCCATGAACCGTTGTTTCGCGAAACTCTGAAATCTTCCGGACTGAACGAGTACCTGGTCGAAATGGCCAATATACGGAACCAGGATTCCTGGGTTCACGTCTCTGATTCTGCCGCTGCGACTACCAAGGCGAAAGACCTGGTGCGTATGGCTGTTGCCAGGGTCAGCAGGCAGGTCGCACTGCAGCAGGTATCGGTTCCGATTAATCCAAAAGGACTGGTCATTGGCGGCGGTATTGCCGGTATGACTGCGGCACTGAACATGGCTGAGCAGGGATTTGAAGTACACCTGGTCGAAAAAACCGAAACTCTGGGTGGTATCGCCCTCTACCTGGGACACACTTGGTCGGGAGAGTCTATTCAGGACAAAACCCGAAAACTGATCGAGCAGATTAAGCATAACAAAAACATTATTATCCACAAAGGATGTGAGGTTACGGGGGCCAAGGGTTTTGCCGGTAATTTTTCAACAACGATAGCGACAAAGGACGGCATGATCGAGACCATTGATCATGGTGTTGGTATTGTTGCCACCGGTGCCCGACCAATGCGGCCAAATGAATACGGCTATGGCCGCATTCCCAACGTTGTGACCGCACTTGAATTTGACCGTCTGTTCAAGTTAAAGGAAAAGCATGTTGCCAGGGCAAAATCCTTTGTTTTTATCCAGTGTGTCGGTTCCCGTGAGGGGGACAGGATGTACTGCTCCAAGGTGTGCTGTACCCATTCGGTTCAGTCAGCGATTGAACTTAAACAGGAAGATTCCTCGCGTATGGTCTATATCCTTTATCGGGACATACGAACTTATGGTCAGCGCGAAGCCCTTTATACGAAGGCCAGGACTCTCGGTGTTATTTTCATTAATTATGAACTACATGGAAGAGCCAAGGTCAGTGCGGAGCAGAAGCAGGTCAACGTCGAGGTGTGGGACCACGTTCTCCATCGTCCGCTCAGAATAAAGGCGGATATTGTTGTGCTGGCCTCGGCCATAATTGCCAATCCGGATGCGGAGAAGCTGACCAGGCTCTACAAGATACCGCTTGATGGCGATGGTTTTTTTCAAGAGGCACATGCCAAAATGCGTCCGGTTGATTTTGCTACTGATGGTATGTTTGTCGCAGGGCTTGCCCACTATCCCAAACCGGTGGAGGAGTCCGTGGCCCAGGCACTTGCCGCTTCTGCACGGGCGGTAACCCTGCTGTCCAAGACCCATGTCAGTCTTGATGGGATCAAGGCCGAGCCGGATCCCGACCACTGCGACGGCTGCGCTTTGTGCATTGATGTTTGCCCGTTTGGCGCCATAACGCTCATTGATCGACAGCCCGGGGAAGAGGGCGGACCGGTCACCAAGTATATTACAGTGAATACCGTGCAGTGTAAGGGATGCGGCATTTGTCAGGCTACCTGTCCCAAACGCGGTATCGTTATTCAGGGCTTTACAATGGATCAGATCAGCAGCCAGATTGAGGCAGCGTTGGCCGTCTGATAGGAATGTAGAGTTTCACATTTTATAAGCAACTCACGAGGGGACAGATCTTTTTTTCACAGCATATTAACCGGGAGACAGATTTAATTTTTCTTTATTATAATATATCAACATGTTATATACAGTACCTGTGGTGCTGTGAAAATAAATCTGTCTCCCGGCTCAAAAGAAAAATAGCCGGACAGCTTGACTGTTCTGCGAATATCTGTCCCCTCCCTACTCTGGCCGTTTAAAAGAACCATTACTGGTAAGAAATAATTGAGGAGTAGATCAATGAGTTATGAACCAAAGATTATAGCCTTCTGCTGCAACTGGTGTTCATATGCAGCAGCTGATCTCGCCGGTTCTTCCAGGTTGCAATATCCTCCAAATGTCAGGATTATTCGTGTGATGTGTTCAGGAATGGTTCATCCGGAATTCATACTGGAGGCTTTGAATAAGGGGGCTGACGGTGTCATGATAATGGGTTGCCATCTCGGTGAATGTCATTATCTGGATGGTAATCATATAACGATGGCCCGACTGGACATGATTGCCGGACTTCTTGAGGATTTCGGCTTTGAAAGTGAACGATTGAGTGTAACCTGGTTATCCTCGACGGAACCCGACAAATTTGTCAAGGCGGTTACGGAAATGACAGAGCGTGTCAAAGAGCTGGGTCCCGTACTAAATGAGGTTCAGACTGTATAAGTGAACTTGATATGCGCGTAACTACAGCTTTAGAAGCATTGAGTTCCTGTTCCGGATGTGAAATAGCTATCCTGAACCTTGGCGAGGCCTTGATACCTCTCTTGATAGAGCAGCTCGATATCGTGCATGGACCGATCTTCATGGATCATAAATACTATGGTCAGTGCGGCGACGATGGAACGCGCCTGCAGATTCCTGAGGCTGTGATCGGTATCGTTTCCGGCGGCGTGTCCAATGAGGAGCACGTCGAGGTCCTCCAAGAGATGCGAAAAAAATGCAGGGTTTTGATCGCCCTTGGCTCCTGTGCCACCCAGGGCGGTATTCCTGCCCTGATGAACGGCCAGGATACCGAACAGAGCTTTGATGCAATTTTTCAGACCTCGTCAACAGATCCCGGAGCCGGCAGGCCGGACCGGATCGTGCCGAAACTGCTGGACCGGACCTGCGCCCTGGACGAGAAAGTTGTAATTGACCTGCAACTGCCGGGCTGTCCGCCAAACCCGGAGCATATCGGTGAAGTAATCATGTCTGTATTGGAAGATCGGGAGCCGGTTCTGCCAACCAAGAGTGTCTGCGATACCTGTCCGACCCAAAGACAAGGCAAAGGTGTGGTCAATAGTGTGAAACGTTTTGTTGAAAACGCAGAATTTGATCCGAACAAACCGATCAGCGATATGCGCTGTCTGCTTGAGCAGGGCTTTATGTGTATGGGTCCGGTAACTTTAGCGGGTTGCGCCAAACGTGGTGTGCCGGCCTGTATTGAAGCGCGTGTTCCTTGTCGAGGCTGTTTTGGTTCTGTGCGTCCAAAAGGCAACCAGCTGCTGGGCATGATGAATGCTCTTGCCAGTAATGGAATTGATTACACTTCCGTTGTTGACCGCCGCTCAATCCAGCGATTCTGCGGGGCGCACGGCAACCTGAGGCCAAAGAAAAAATCGGCGGTCAAGGTGGGGATATAATGGGTAAGGTGTTAGCTATCCAGCCGGTTACCCGCATTGAAGGACATGCCCGTATTTCCATTCATCTGGGCGACGACGGAAATGTTGAAGATGCCTACATGAGCCTGATGTCGTTGCGCGGTTTTGAAAAGTTCATTGAAGGACGGCCTGCCGAGGAAGTACCCCGCATTGTTACCCGTATCTGTGGTATTTGTCCGTGGATGCATCACACTGCAGCAAACAAGGCAGTAGATGGTTGTTTTGGCGTCACCCCGACTTTAACAGGTCATAAATTACGTGAGCTATTGCAGGTAATGGCGCATATTAACGATAAAATCCTGCATTTCTTTTTTTTGGCAGCACCTGATTTCGTTCTGGGTCCCGATGCCGATTACTCGGTAAGAAATGTCATGGGTGTTGTCAAGGCAGCACCTGAACTTGCAGCCAAAGTTGTCAAGATGCGTCAGCTCGGCCAGATGATGATGGATCGGTTTGCCGGTAAGGCAATTCATCCCATTGCAGCCGTTGTCGGCGGCTTTTCCAAACCAATGCTTGAATCGGAGCGTACCTCGTTGCTGGGAGATGCTCAGGTCCTGCTCGATTTCAGCCTGTACGCACTTGATTATGCTAAAGAAAATGTGTTCAACAAATACATTGATGTAATCAGGGAGCTGGGAGTTATCAACACCGGTTTTCTTGGCACTGTTGACCGTATTGACGGCTCATTCAGACTATACGACGGCTGGCAGCGTTTGATGAAGGCTGATGGTACGTACGTTGACTTTGAAGGCGATGATTACCTTGATTACATTGGGGAGCATGTTGAGCCTTGGAGCTATGGCAAAATGCCCTATGCTAAATCCTGGGATGAAGGGTTCTCCCTTGATCTGGATGCACCCAAAGGTATCTACCGGGCCAACACCCTGGCGCGTATCAATGTTTGTGACCAGATGGCCACCCCGAAAGCCCAGGAAGCACTTGAGGAGTTTCGCAGTGAATTCGGTCGACTCGCCCAGGCTACCCTGTTGTACCACTACGCCCGTTTGATCGAGTTGGTGTATGCCTGTGAGCGTATTCTTGAACTGCTCAACTGGGAGGGGATCACCGATACAAAGGTTCGGTCCAAGGCGGAACCGAAAGCGGGCAGGGGAGTGGGGGTTGTCGAGGCTCCTCGCGGTACCCTTATTCATGATTACACCACCCATGACAACGGCTGTATCAAAGAGGCTAATATGATTGTCGGCACAACGCATAACATCGGACCAATGAATATGAGTGTCAAGCAGGCAGCAACATCGCTGATTAAAGACGGCAATTATGATGAGACTATTCTGAACAAGGTGGAAATGGCGGTCAGAGCCTACGATCCCTGAATGTCCTGTGCAACGCACCGTCTGGATGGCGGGATGCCGATGGTACTGGAGATTGTTGATGCACGAGGTAAATTGATCGATACCATTACTAACTGATAGAGTGGAGATGCGGCATGATGGAAAATAGAATCAGACCAGGTCGGCCCCAGGTACGTGCGGAAAATCCGCGCGGAGCCTGTGGCAATATTGACCATATGACCATTGATGAATTGAAAGCCCGTGCTGTTGGTGAAAATTTTGACGGCAGATGCCCGGCCTGCGGCATGTTTCATCTCACCAGATCAGACATTGAAATACTTGAGTCTGAGAAAATTAGTGAGACCAAACATTATACTGAGATGAAAAATGAGGCTGAAGAAACCTGAGATCAAGCAGTATAACGTATTAATTCATTATTGTTCAGGATCAATCTAAAACCAGCTATGATCAATGTGTTATCAATGCTGACTTGTACACACAGTAGGGTTGGTAAAATCGAAGTGATAAACGTCTGGTTAAGTAGGACGTATACAGTGAAGGTAGGGTTGTTAGTAACTAAACAAATCGCCGAACCGTCAGCGTTCTACATGCCATTTACCTGAAGATAAATAATGCCTGATAAGGGAAGCGGACAACTGATTTCCAGCAATATTCCAATGACTGTCATTAGGTTTATAAAGCCGTTTTTCGGCTGAAGCTTGCAGGAATGCTGGATATAAATCAAGATGATTAATGTTAAGCATCGTCAGTGCTTGCGATAGTCGCTGGTTTGGTATAGAAAAATCAAACGCTTCGGGTTTCATTTTTAAAGCGGTTATTACCTCTGATTGAAGCTGTTGATTGACTTGTACTTCATCGGGGATGATAACTATCATTAATTGAATGTTGTTGTTGTCACAAATCTTTTTAATGTTTTTTAACTGAGAAAGTGCCTGATTTAATAATACTTCAAATTGTGCAGTATTTTTTTGATAAATACGACTTCTTGCTGCCTCTATTTCGAGAAATTTTTCATCAGAAAATGATTTTTGTTCATCATGATAATTTGCTTTGCCATGAAAGACATTGCCTTGATAATGAGCGCGAATATTCCACAAATACTTTAAGAAAGTAAGGATGTAGGAGTAGGAAGAGAAAGGACGTTCGCTTTCCAAAAAGTCATTCCCTATAAAAAAAGAGACGATTACCCCATCAGGTTGTAAGGCTAACCCTTCTTTAATCAGAACCGAAACATAATTTTTTGGCCCGATTGCCGGGATACCCATATTGAGAATTTCGACCCTATTGTTCGTTGTATTGAGTTGTTCTTCCAATAGGGTTAGGTAGTTATATTTATAGGGTACGATACCGAAAGTAAAAGAATCCCCTATAGCTAACAGGCGAACCACGTTTTCCGTCTTTGGACCAAATGTCACATCTTTAAATCCTTTTGCATTTAATTTAAAATCATAATCATCAGCAAACGGTTTTCCCCGGAAACGGTTATAATCATTATGTTCAAAAATGAAGATTGGATTGATTTTATGATATAATCTAAATGTCATTTCAGTCAAAATGGCTGATATTATCAGCATCCATAATAGGTACAAGATATATTTAAAAACCGTTTTATATGATAAAATCATGTTATTTAATACGCTCTACCTTATCATTTGAAAAAAGTGAAACAAAATAAAATTGGTGTAATTTGGTATGTTTATGTTTTAGTCATTAAATGACATGAAGATATTTCCTGAAATATATGTGATAAAAATCCCTTCCCCAAGTTAACATATTTCCAAAAACTTTTGACTGTGATTCAGGGTACACGATTAAGATTGGAAGCTCTAATCTTAATCAATTTGGTACCGATAGTATTAGCCCGCATATTTCATGAACACTTTGTTCCATACAGCATAACATATGGAATTTTTAATGATAATTTCGGTTTTGTTTTTTTCGAAAATTTACAAAGTGTTCACCGAAGGCAAGCCGATGCAGCCGCACCTGCTTTGTCGCTACCTGAACAAGCATAGGCAACTATAGCTTACTCAGGTGCTCAGCGCATCTGCAGCCACCTCGACTTGTGAAATATACGGGTTAGTACCTTACCTGATCAAAACAGTCAGAGCATAGTCCTGTTAGTCAAACTAATTCTCAATGTGTAGGCTGATTGGGTGAGGGTAATACTGGAATCTTTGAATACGGTTTTGAGCAAATGCTGAAAAAACAGGATAAACCCAATTTTTCCGTGTTTCTCCTTCTTTTCTTTTTCTTTCTTCCTGCTGTGGCCCTGACAGAGGAAACATCTCTGCTCATTGACAAGGAAGCCCTTGCCATTATCTATTCCGGCCGGGAACAAATGCATTTTTCTATCTCCTGGTCCGGTGGCATCAAGATCGGTGATCTGTACATGACCGTTGCTCCGGAAGATTCCGGAGACGGTCTTGCAATTACTGCCCGGGTTACTGATTATGGTCTGTTTAAATTGTTTTATCCGGTCGATGACACCTTTACTACTTTTGTTCGCGGTCCCCTGAAACTGCCATACCGTTACGAGGTGCACCAGAAAGAGGGTAGGGGGATGGATGTCAAACGGCTTACCCTCTATGACCAGCAGATGTTTTCAGTGCTGTACCGGAAAAATAACAATCCCCAGACTGCCTTTTCCATGGATGGAGCAGCATATAATGAATTTTCTTCCTTTTTTATCACCCGTGCCCTGCAACTTGATCCCGGACGGCAGGAGATAGTTCCCACCTTTGTGGATAAAAAAAGGCATAAGGTGGCGGTTAAGGTCTTTGGTGTTGAAACCCGGAAAACCATTTTTGGCACCATCAACACCATCAAGGTGATGCCAAAGATGAGCTTTAAGGGGTTATACGACAAGGACGGCGATACCGTCTTCTGGTTGTCCGACGATTCCTGCCGGGTACCGGTTGAAATTGATTCCAAGATCCTGATCGGCTCCCTGGTTGCGGAACTGGTGGAGTACTCAAATCCTGCCTGTCATTTAAAGAAAGCAGAGTAGATTCTCCTCTGGCAAGATGATGGTCTGCTTCAAATTTCCCTCTCGTTTTTTCCTGTCTCTCTGTACAAATAACCACCTCTTTGATATCATAGTATTAGTTCTTGTCTTTGGCCCTGTTTTTTGGGGCATGGTCATAAGTAATTGTGGGTAGAAATGTGCGCTGCAAATTGATCAGATAGACATTATTTTAAGGAGGATTTTATGAATCGTTTTTTACTTCTCATGCCGCTGCTGTTAGTTTGTTTTTTAAGTGGTTGCAGCACTGTCAGTGTTAACTATGATTATGATAATAAAGCTGATTTTTTGGCAATCCACACCTACAACTGGGGGCAGTCCAATGGTGCTGATGATGAACTAGCCAAGAATCAGTTATTGAAAAAACGTATTGTAGAATCCATTGACAGATACCTGCAGTCCAGGGGGTATCGCATGGTTGATCCTGCGCAGGCAGATGTCCTTGTCGTTATCGGGGCTGGAGTAAAAGAAAAAATGCGGGTAACCAACTGGGGTGGGCCCGGCGGTTATTACCGCGATCCCTGGTATGACCCCTGGTGGGGCGGAAGTGCTTATGGAGGCAGGGTTGATGTCAGTTATTACCAGGAGGGCACCCTGGTTATCGACATAGTTGATAATACGAAGAAGGAATTGATCTGGCGTGGACTTGGCACCGGCATCGTTCAACACCAATCCGATCGGGAGAAGCAACGGGTGGCAACTGATGAATATGTTCAGGAAATACTGAATCATTTCCCGCCGGGTAATGAAAAAAAATCAAAATAAGTGTTTGCCTGGTAATTAAAGAGAGACGGGTATGAATAACAAAGCTGAAGTTGTAACTCTTGGGGTTAAGGAACAAAAGACGGCTGTCAACAAGGTGCAGGAGACGCATTTTGATCTCTCTTCTCCCCAGTGGTACCTGAATCGTGAGCTGACCTGGCTGGAATTTAATCGCCGGGTCCTGCATGAGGGTCAGGACAAACGCACGCCGTTGCTCGAACGTATCATGTTTCATGCTATTATCGGCTCCAATCTGGATGAATTTTTCATGAAACGTATTGGCGGTCTGAAACAGCAGGTCGGGGCCGGAGTGCGTAAGTTAACCGTGGACGGACGCACTCCCGGAGAGCAGATCGAGCAGTGCTGTGAGGTGGTCCGTGATCTCCTGGCACAGCAGGAAGAACTTGAAGAAGTTCTGCTCAGGCTGCTGTCCCGACAGAAAATCAGGATTGTTCGCTATCAGGGGTTGAACAAAGAGCATAAAAAGGAAGTAGATCGTTATTTCCATGAAAATATTTATCCATTGCTGACACCCCAGGGAATGGATCCGGCCCATCCCTTTCCCTTTATATCCAACCTTTCCCTTAACCTGCTTGTCGTGACCCGATACAGGCATGATGAGCATACTTTTTTAAATCGGATCAAGGTGCCGACCGGTGTCGGGATCCCGAGATTTATCAGGGTTGGTGACCAGCACCTCTACCTTCGTTTTGAAGACCTGATTGCCAATAACCTGGCTTCTGTTTTCCCCGGATTGTTGATTG
>JAYEKB010000193.1:0-3369 GCA_034660835.1 Thermodesulfobacteriota bacterium | reverse complement strand
TTGTAATAACATCTGTCTTTGAGTTTGCATAAGGTTTGTCCGCTTTTGTCAGGGGACGATCAAGATATCGCAACACACGAGAGCTGGTTCCAATTATATGGGCGTGACGCAGCAGTGAACCCATAATAGGATTCAACTTGTTAATTGTGGGTATCCCGTCTTTTGGCAATACACAGCCCGATAAGATGAGCCACCTTCAAGGCATGACCATACTCCGACAAGACCTTTTTCTATGTGTTCAGACTTCTGTCGTTTATGAGCCAGCCCCTCCTTTCGGATACGCCAACTGGAGATAGGTTCGACACCATGGCCACATGTTTTTTTTGCGTACTGTTCAGCATTCTCTATTAACGCTGCTGTTTGAGTCAACATCCATTGTTTGTAATCCTTATTGAGGATACTTCTGGATCTGCAGAAAGACATCAAAGGAAGCACAAGTCCTTTGAAAACTATTCGGTCAAATCCACTGATAGTTCCCTTGACCAGACCGGAAAACCTTTTTATAAATTCTTTCATGAGCTGCCTCCTGTTGATTGAAATGAAATTTGTTGAGATCTTTCATTATACAACAGAGGCAGCTCATACCTCGGACTAATTTGGATTGCGGGTATCCCGCCTTAGTAAAGAATAAGCTGTTCCTTGCTTTTTCCGGAAAAGAAACTTATATTCAGATCAACGCAATTACATGTTTAGGTAGCTTCATTAACGGAATCGACTTTATCTGTCTATTTATGACATCACCAACGTATACATATATGAAAAAAATCTTTGCCAATCCGATTGATTTTTCCAAGGTCGACACCCTGGTGTATCATCTGCCTGATGGACCCTCTTTTTCTGTTGAAATGGGGGGCGTTGAGGAATTATTTGACCTTGAAATGGAAGTTGGGGACATCTGTGACACCTCTGAGATTGACGGGGTTGTCCATTTCTTTCCCAGGGGCAATGCCTGATCTGCCTGCTGTTCCCCGTTTTTCCTCTTAACGTTCCTCCCGTAGTCTTTTTCTTGAAATTTCATAACTATTCAGGAATGCCTCTAATTGACCTGAGCGGTGACCACCATATCCACACCCGCCTTTGCAACCATGCAAGTGGTGAGATGGAGGAATACGTACAGGCGGCGATTGACAAAGGTCTGCTGAGCATGACCTTTCTGGAACACCTGGAGTGCGGGATCTGCTACGACCACCGAACCTGGCTTACGGACAAACTTTTTGCTGAATACTTCCGGGAAGGGAAACGGTTACAAAGAAAATACGCCGGTCGCATTGATGTCAGGCTTGGTGTAGAAGTCGGCTACAACCCTGCAGCTGTGCCGCATCTGCGGGAAATGCTCGCACGCTATCCCTTTGAACATGTTGGGTTGTCCTATCATTTCTACTTTGACGGCAACAGACATCTGAACATGGTCAGCCGCAGGCAGGATAATATCGATGCTCTTGCCGCTATCGGCACAAACCGCGTCCTGGATGAGTACTTTAACGGCCTGATCCGGGCCTTCAAAGAGCTGCCCTGCAACAAGATCTGTCACCTTGATGCAGGCTTGCGCCACATGCCCGGGCTTTGCTTTACAAAGCGACACAGAGCACACATTGAGCAGCTGCTTGTGCTCATGCAGAAAAAAAAGATCGTCCTGGAAGTGAACACCTCAGGAATTGAACTGCGTTCCCGCCCCTATCCGGCAGAGGATATTGTTAAACGGGCACAGGAGCTTAAGATACCGCTTATTGCCGGATCCGACGCCCACCGGCCCGATCAGGTCGGCCGCTACTTCATGCAGCTTGCCGGCCCGCATTATCCACAAAGAGCGTCATGAATAATGCGGGGAAACCTCAGCCCCTGAATTACTCCGGATACCAGTCCACACCAATACGTCGGACTACGTTAAAGCCACCGCTTAAGACCATATTGTTTTTCCTGCCGATATAATCCAGAAAGACCTGCACCTCATAGGAACGGGTTCCGGCATCGCAGACAATGATCATGGTCTTGTCCTCGGGAAGCTCTGCATACCGTTTTCGTACCTCTGCATACGGAACCGCCACCCATTTTTCCTCGCCGAATTCTTCCACAAAGGGTCCGGCCTCCAGAGGATGACGGATATCAAGTGCCACCCAGTCCGGTTCTGTAGAAAAATCCTCCATCCAGGCCAGAAAACGATCCATATCTACCTTGCGCAACCGTCCGGCGCAAATATTATCTGCCACATAAGCAGCAGCATTAATGGAGTCGATGGCAGAAGAAAATGGTGGAGCATAGGCCATTTCAGCCAACATGAAGTCTTCAATGACGGCACCCTTGCTGATCAGTACCGCTGCCGCATCAATACGGGCGGAAATGGAATCATTCATCATGCCGAATCCCTGCATACCGAGTACCCGTCGTGTCCGCTTGTCAAAAACCAGCTGAAACACTACAATGGCCTCGCCCGGAAAGAAATGGGCCCGATCAGACGGTGCGGTCAGGGCATAATCAGCATCAAAACCCTCTGCAACAGCCGCCTCATAGGTAATGCCGGTGGCAGCAATACAACGTTCAAAGGCCTTCATGATAAAGGAACCGACCACACCGTTAAAGGTGGTGGCAATGCCGGCCATATTATCACCGACAATCCTCCCTTCACGGTTGGCAAGTGAGCCAAGCGGTGCATAAGCGTCCTTACCGGTCACCAGGTTGATAGTGGCAATACAGTCGCCTGCCGCATAGATATCCGGGTCAGTTGTCTGCAACCTGCTGTTAACCACGATACCGCCCCAGGGCGCAACAGCAAGACCGGCATCTGCCGCCAGTTCGCTGCGTGGCCGTACACCTGCGGCCATGATAACAAGATCCGCCTCCAGGGTGCGCTCAGGTGTTTTTACTGCAATCACTTTGCCCTCTTCGTTGCCGAGGATCCCGGTTGCCCCTTCGCTGGTGTAGACAGCAACATCTTTTTCCTGTAGATGGGTCTTGAGCATGGCGGCAAACTGCCAGTCAACTATGCGCGGCAGCAACTGGGGCATGAACTCGATAAGTGCAGTTTCAACTCCCCAGAGATCGGTCAACGCCTCAGCCATTTCCACGCCGATTGCTCCGCCGCCGATAACCACGGCCTTGCCCACCTGGCCGGTGGAAATCCGTTTTTTTATCTCAATAGCCTTGTGCAGGTTGGCAATGGTGAAAACACCGTCAAGGTCGGTGCCGTCAATGGGCAGGACAAAGGGGCGGGCACCGGTGGAGAGCATCAGCTTGTCATAGTCCAGATCCTGTTGTTCTCCGCTGTCCAGATTTTCCACCTTCAGCTTCTTGTTCTGCCGGTCAATGGCAAGGGCCTTGGTACGGGTCAGGACGTGCACGCCCTTGGCATTTTCAAAAAAGCTTTCGTCCCGC
>JAYEKB010000192.1:0-3370 GCA_034660835.1 Thermodesulfobacteriota bacterium | reverse complement strand
ATGACGGAGGCGCAAAAGACTGGTTTGCCATTGGCGTTCGACCAATCTACAAGTGGACTGAGACCATGAATACCGCCCTTGAAATCGGCTATGATAACGTCGATGTAAAAGATGGGTTTTGGGGAGAAGGGAGTGACGGTACGCGCGAGCTGACCAAGGTCACCCTTGCCCAGCAGTGGCAGGCCGGAGAATCCATTTGGGCGCGGCCGGTTATCAGGTTGTTTGTTACCCACGCCATGTGGAACGACAACAATACTCCCCAGACTCCTGGTATCCTGGCCATTGATGATACCGACGGTACCACGGTCGGCATCCAGGCTGAAGCCTGGTGGTAGAATACAATAACGTGCCACCGGCATGGTGAGTGGTGGTACGTTATTTCTTTTTTCCAGGCAGCCGTGTTGCGTCCAGAAACGAACCAATGAACAGGTAATTCATGGACTTTTTTCATCGCACTTACCTTATTCCCTTCATACTCCCTGCCATCATCGTTTCATCAGGATGCCAGCTGCAAACCGCCATGGACAGCGGCTCTCCTATTTATACCTCAATACCGGAAAGCGCGGCACCTTCTGCAAATGAGCTTAAGCGCAAAGATTCTTTTCTGGCCGCATTGGACAAGGTTGACTATCAGGAGCTTGATACGGAGAACAATGAATTCATCACAATCGACTCCACAGCCCAGGCTATTCCCTTTAAGACCGGCAAGAGCTATGTCAAGGGAATCGTTCTGCCCGACGACTTGAGCCGGGCAACTCTACGAATCGAGGCCATTGCCGGCAAGACGGTTTTTGTCCCTACCATCCTCGTCTTAAAACAGAATTTCCGGCCCAGTCGCGTCATCGATTCCAGCGCCTTTTCCTACCACCCATCGGGTATCCTGAATCCGGATCGTCTGCAGGCAACATTTGAGATTGACAGGACAAGAGGCAGCGAGACTGCTGCAGAAAAATACCTCCTTATCTTCACCACCAGCAAGGACATGCAAGGCTCCACTCAGTTACAAAGTCCGGCTGAGCAATATGCCCGCGCCCGTTCCCTTGCTGACCCCAGACTGCCGACCCCGGTTGCCCGCCATGCCGCCACCGGACTTCTTAGAATATCCGCCCTTGATGTAAAAACCATGGCAGCAGCCGCTCCAACCTGGGGAGATTTTAGCGGTGATGACTCCATTATCGAATCCCCGGTGCAGGAACCTGTGCGCAGACCCGCAGAAATCTCTATGGATGCAAACCCGGCAAGGCAGTCGGGACCTGCGGATGCAGACCTTTCCACCATGTTTCCCGAGACAGAAGAGATGTACAATCGATTAATCCGGAAAAGTGTTGATGCCGGAGATATCGATAAGGCCTGGCGTTTGGTTCAGGAAGGTGAAAAAGCGGGTTCCGTCACCGTACGCAGAACCTTTATGAGGGCTTTGGATAGAAAAAAATAAGTATTTCTAATTAATAAACGAGGAGGAAACAATGCATAAAGTCGTAAAGTTAATTGTCGCTGCTTTTACAGTCGCAACCCTGGCCACACCTGCAATGGCGAATATGAAAGAGGGTGAACTGCTCATCTGGATCAATGGAGACAAGGGCTATAACGGCCTTGCAGAAGTTGGTAAAAAATTCACCGAGGATACCGGGATCACGGTCCAGGTTGCTCATCCGGACAAGGTGGAAGAAAAATTTCAGCAGCTTGCCTCTGCCGGCAATGGACCGGACATCATGTTCTGGGCCCATGACCGTTTTGGACAGTGGGTGAATGCCGGCCTGTTGAAAGACATTACTCCTTCGGCAGAGATCAAGGCAAAGATTGATGACTTTGCCTGGGACGCTGTGACCATCAACAACAAAGTGTATGGGTATCCCGTTGCAGTTGAAGCAGTGGGCCTGATCTACAATACGGATATCGTGCCGAATCCGCCCAAAACTTTTGAAGAGATCCCGGCCCTGGACGCCACCTTACAGAAAAATGGTAAACATGCCATAATGTGGGCATACAATACACCGTACTTCACCTATCCGCTTATTGCCGCCGATGGAGGCTATGCCTTTAAGAAAAAAGCGGACGGCAGCTATGATGTAAAAGCTACCGGTATCAATAATGATGGAGCCAAAGCGGCTGTCAACTACCTGAAAGACCTAATTGATAAGGGGAATATGCCCAAGGGTGTTGATTACGGTGTCATGGAAGCCTCGTTTAATAAGGGTGAGGTTGCCATGATGATCACCGGTCCCTGGGCATGGGGCAATCTGGATAAGGCCGGCCTCAAATACGGAGTAGCCGCCATACCATCTTTTAAGGGCAAACCCGGACGTCCCTTTGTCGGTGTTATGGCCGGTGCCATCAATGCTGCCAGCCCCAACGCTGACCTTGCTGTCGAGTTTCTGGAGCATTACCTCCTGACGGTTGAGGGCTTAAAAAAAGTGAACGATGACAAACCGCTGGGAGCCGTGCCGTTCAAGGCCTTCCAGGCTGAACTCTCCTCCGATGCAAGGATCAAGCAGACCTATGAAAATTCCAAGATCGGCGAACCCATGCCGTCGGTTCCGGAAATGATCAACTTCTGGACTAACCTGGAGACCGCTTTGACCAATGTGACCTCCGGACGCCAGGGCGTTGATGAAGCACTTGACGCCGCTGCTGCACGAATTGTTCAGTAATTCAGCAACGAGCTTGACCATTTGGTACCTGTATATTTCAGGCAATTATAGAGCAGGGCGGACTGCTGTGCCCGCCCTGCTCACCTCATCCACATGGGGAGTAACCAATGACAACACCGAATCAGCCCGCAGTTTCTAACCGATCATGGTTAAAATGGACCATTGTCGGCCTCATCGCTCTGCTTAACGGCTATGCAGTTGTCTTGATGTATGCCCGCGGCGAGACCATTTTTGCGCTCCTGACCCTGACCCTGGTCTCTATCGGCATTTATGTTTTTACCAGCGAAAGGGCCTATAACTACCGTTATATCTTTCCGGGCGTGGTCACGGTCTTTATTTTCATTGTTTTCCCCCTGATCTACACCTTTATTATTGCCTTTACCAACTATAGCGCAACCAACCTCCTTGACCTTGGGCGGGTACGCGACTATCACCTGCGCCAATCCTATCCCGTCGAGGGCGGGAATTATTCCTTTACATTGTACAGAGACGCGAAGCAGAAGTATGAGGTCGGCTTAAAATCGGAAGATGGAAAGGTTTTTCTCAGCGAACCGGTTGCCCTGCAATCCGGCAAACAGGCTGAAAAGAAAGGCGGAAAGGATAGAGCCGACAAAACTAATCTTATAACTGCCGACCTTGTCAATGAGCTTCCCGGCCAAAAACCGGAGACAATAAAGACTATTATCGGCCTTAAAAAAACCCTCAATAACCTGCAGATC
>JAYEKB010000191.1:0-3408 GCA_034660835.1 Thermodesulfobacteriota bacterium | reverse complement strand
AGACGTGCTATAGATTCGTTGACCTGCTTACCCCAGGTAGCGAAGACTCCGATATGGAGCACATCTGAACAGTTACATTCCGAGGTAGGTGCAGGTTTTTTGCAATGACCTGAATAGTTACAACTAATCTGATATTTTATTGTTTCCTGTTACAGGAAATTTATTACATGAATTGGTAATTTCGTGAAAGATAACTCTGATGATATGATCTCTCCCCTGATAACACTCAATAAGTACACTGCCCGAGACAGTGGGGTGTTTACCTGCCGCGATACTGAGGCGGAAGGACTGTCCTACTCGGATGGAGATGCCGAGGAAGAATATATTTACCGGGCTATTGCCTCTGCCGGGGATCTTTCGTCCCTTTCTGAGGAACTTCGCGGTTTTGAGCGGGACTGGGCCTCGGAGTGTCACCTGTCTTCCAAACGGGCCAATGTTTTCCGTGCTTTGGATTTTACGGGTGTAGAACATGTCCTTGAGGTAGGCAGCGGCTGTGGTGCCATCACCCGTTTTCTTGGCGAGCAGGGGATAGACGTGGATGCCGTTGAAGGCAGTCTGCGTCGGGCAGAAATAACCCGGCTGCGCTGCCGGGATCTTGACAATGTAACGGTTATTCAGGCCGATTTTAATGATCTGCAGCTGCCCGAAGAACAGTATGACCTTGCCCTGCTGACCGGAGTTCTGGAGTATGCCGGAAAATTCAGTAAGGCGGAAGAAGATCCGGTAACGGCAGCTGTTGCAATGCTCGATCGAATCATAAGTTGCCTCAGCCCCGGGGGGACACTTGTTGTTGCCATAGAAAACAGAATTGGTTTCAAGTACCTGGCCGGTGCCGGTGAAGATCATTTTTCGCGGCCTTGGGTGGGCTTGAGTAATTATCCTGACTGTGATGATCCCCAGTACCAGGCAAAACAGGGCATCAGAACCTGGGACAAAAGCCAGTGGCAGCACATGCTGGAGCAACTGGAAGGGATCAGCACCCGCTGGTACTATCCTTTTCCCGATTATAAGCTGGCAACCTCTTTGCTTTCAGAGGATTTTATCCAGAGTTCTCCCGCTGCCTGGTCATGTCTGAGCCGGGTGCGCTCCAGAGATTATACAGCTGTCTGGCATTCCACTATTGATGAGCAGCTGTTTTGGCAGACAGCCGCAGCGGCTGGGGCCCTGGAAGAAATGGCCAACTCATTTGTCCTTGTTTTGACGCGGGAAGGAAAGGGTGCTTCTGCCGGTGATCTTGTGCCCTTTGATTTTGTCCATTTTTCCGGACATGATCGAAGGCCGGAATATCGGGTCAAGGTGGAGAAGAAAAGAGGGCAGGGCACAGTAACAACGACACGGCTTGGAGAACAGTATGAACCAGACCCCGGGGCTGTTGTTGTTCAGCATCTTGAGGAGGAACCCTATTTTGAAGGACAACTGCTTGCCGTTCACTGGCTTAATGTCCTGCGCGTCTGTTCCTCAGCCGCAACCTTTGAAAGGTTGCTGCAGCAGTATTATCAGTATCTGGTTTCGGAGTGTAATGCCGGCAGTTCCGAACGTCTCATTGATCTGCTGCCGTTTAATATCATGATTGCTGCCGATGGAAGCTGGCATTCTTTTGACCAGGAATGGCAGATGGAAAAAAAGGTGTCACCCCAATTTATCCTTTTTCGGGCGGTTTTTTATTTTTACCTTGAAAATAAAGAGGTTCTTCAGCCATTCTGTACACGGCAATCCCTGCGCAATGGTTGGGATTATGTAAAGCATTGCCTCAATTATGTACTGGGTCCTGATAAGTATGATCTCCTGGAGTTCGTAGACATAGAAAATATGATTCTGAAGGCTGTCAGCCGCTCGGAATCCTTAAGTTCCGTTGAATCCATCCTGGACACCCTTCCGGAACGTGCACCTGATATATGGTCATGGGAAAAAACCTCTGTTGTTTGGGGAAAGAACGCTGTCGTATCCGAACCTGTTTCCTCCTCCCCTACCGGAAAGGGGCAGAGAATTGTCTTCCAATTGCCTCCTGAAGCGCGGTTATCCGATTTTATGCAGTTGAGATTGGGCATTCCTGAGCATCAGATAGGAAAGCTGTTTTCAGTCCGTTCCTTTGCCCTGTATGGCTGTTGTCCTGACGGCAGCAGAGAAAAAATAGTACCCACGGAAGCTGGACAGGTTATGCCCCCACTGATGCAGTTGACCGGGTTGATTTATTTGCCGGTTACTGAGGAAGGGTTTTTTGTTGTTGATGAGAAAGAGCCCCAGGTGCTTCATTTTCTGTTTGCCGAGTCAGGTGTGGAAAAGGAGTATACAGGACTGGATTGTGAAGTCGAACTGGCATTTTCCAGTGGTGTAGTGATGCAGACTGTGGCAGGTTTACTGATAGAAAAAGAGCAACAGCTTGCAGAGATTGAACAGTCGCGGGCATGGCAGATGATTCTTAAGTTGAGACAATTCAAAGATAAGATATCGTCTTTGATTGGTCGTTAGGTGCGGAGGTGTGCCTGTTTTGAAAAATAGTATGATTTCCGTAGTTATTCCGGCGTACAATCATGAAAAGTTTATCGGGGCAGCTATAGACAGTGTGCTACAGCAGAGTTGGCAGGACCTTGAACTGTTGGTCATCGATGACGGCTCAACCGACCGAACGGCAGATGTCGTGAAAAGCTATGACGATCCGCGTCTTTCCTACTATTACCAGGAAAACCAGGATGCCTTTAATACCATTAATCGGGGCTTGGGCATGGCCAGGGGTGAGTATATTGCCATCCTGAACTCCGATGATGTCTATACGACGGACAGACTTGAACGGATGGTTGCGCAACAGAAGAAGACCGGTGCCCATTGCCTGTTTTCTGATGTGATCCCCATCGATGATGAAGGCCGGGAGTTTGATGACCCCGGCTTTGGCTGGAATATCTGGCATCAAAAAAATCGTGACTTTTACTACCAGTACGGAGATCTTTATACAGCCTTTCTCAAGGGTAATTTCATGGTGACCACCTCCAATCTTTTTATGACTGCCGAGGCTGTCAAGCGGGTGGGGAAGTTTTGTTCATTGCGTTACCTGCATGATTATGATTTCATCTTTCGCATGATGCTGGCCTACCCCGATGGAGTGGTGTATCTTCAGGATGAAAAATTGCTGTACTATCGGATTCATGGCGGTAATACGCTGGGAGAGGCGGCTATAAAAGGAAGAGAGCAGGATAAGGAAGTGATTCGTCGCTATATGCTGGCCAGGATACCTGAAAACCTGCAGCCATATGTAGCTGCCGGAAGTGATCGCCTGGTTGAGCTTGAACAGGAGCTGGCAGAGGTACGTTCACAGCTGTCAGGCCCAGCAGAGCTGAGTGTCCGGGAACAATTGCGGTCACTGCTGGCTGCATGCAGTAATAAAGTGAAGAATATGGTCAGGTAGCACCTGAT
>JAYEKB010000190.1:0-13802 GCA_034660835.1 Thermodesulfobacteriota bacterium | reverse complement strand
GTGCGGTCGCATCGGCTTGCCTTCGGTGAACACTTTGCAAATTTAAAGTAGGGAATAATGCGCAATTTTATCATATGATTTACAGAGGTTACCTTAAAATTAGCAAAGTGTTCATGAAATATGCGGGTTAGTTCCTGATCTTGAATAGAGTATAGTATACGATACCGTCCCTGCCGAAGACGATACCTTTCCTGTCCAACTAATTTTTTAGAACCTGGAGGGCGTGGATTCTCAGCAAGTGATTCGATACGCCCCAGTATCCGTTGTAAATCCTTTTTCGGGACTGATTTAAAATCCTTGAAGACCGATTCTTTGAAAAGGATTTCATATATGGCCATCTCTCTTCAGCCTCTTCACCATCTGTTCATAGCTGAGCAGAGGTTCATTTACCCTTTCTTCAAAAGCAGCGAGATCCTCGGCATCCTCTGCAAGTGCCTCTCGCAGGGCCTCGTTAATTATTTCCGACATTGACCGGGATGTTTCGAGGGCTTTAATACGCAACGCTTGATGCAGGGCAGGATCAAGATAAATAGTAGAACGCTTTGATAATGTTGTCATAATGTAACCTCCTCAGGCATTTGCAACATTATAACGTTGTAACGTCTTGGCGTCAACAATATCGAGATATTCTGTTCCTGCTTTTACAATAAAAATAATCCGTGGTTATCCTGGCTTCAGTAAGTTTCAGCAGTGCCTTATATTTGTCCGTTTGGACCTTGTCGCTATAGCATCCCTATGCGTCAAGGTCCAAACGGACGAAGATGAGGTGCTGCTGGAGCTTACTGAAAAACAAAAAGGCGTCCCTGCCCGAAGACAGGAACGCCGTGGTCTTGCTTTACAGAAATTCCGGTAAATGGTTAACCGGAATGCATCTGTTTACCGCTTGATAATACCAGGTTGGCGGATATCATCAACCAGATGCTGGATATGCTCAGGCGGTGGTGGGGTCATACCGGATACAATGTAGGCTACAGCAAAGTTCACCATTGCACCAACCGCGCCAAAGGCTTCAGGTGAAATACCCAGGAACCAGTGAGCGGCATCGTTGGGAGCCATGTTGGTACCCGGAAAAAAGAACCAGCCCTTGAACCAGAAGATATAGACCAGGGTGATTCCCAGACCGGACAGCATACCGCATACTGCGCCGATATTATTAACCCGTTTTACAAAAATACCCATCATCAGGGCCGGAAAAATTGAGGATGCAGCCAGACCAAATGCCAGGGCAACAACCTGGGCGGCAAATCCCGGAGGATGCAGTCCAAAATAGCCGGCAACACCGATGGCACCGGCCATGGCGATACGACTGGCCAGCAGTTCAGACTTTTCAGTCATATCCGGAACCATAACACCCTTCAGGATATCATGGGATATGGATGAGGCAATGGCAAGCAACAGACCGGCAGCCGTGGACAGGGCCGCGGCAATACCACCGGCAGCAACCAGGGCGATTACCCAGTTAGGCAGCTTGGCGATTTCCGGGTTGGCCAGAACCATGATATCACGGTCAACCTTGACCATCTCATTTTCAACCACTTGCCCGTTGGCATCTTTATAGTTTTTACCGACATACTGAATTCTGCCGTCGCCGTTCTTGTCTTCAAACTTCAGAAGACCGGTCTTTTCCCAGTTCTTAAACCAGGTAGGGCGCTTTTCATATTCCAACCACACACCTGCATTGGGGCCGGAGGTGGGATGAATGGTTTCCATCAGGTTCAAGCGTGCCATGGCACCAACAGCAGGAGCTGTGGTGTAGAGAATGGAGATAAAAACCAGGGACCAGCCAACAGAGGAACGGGCATCCTTTACCTTGGGTACGGTAAAAAACCGCATTATAACATGAGGCAGACCTGCAGTACCGATCATCAAAGAAAAGGTATAGAGCAGAATGTTCAGCATACCACCCTGCCGCGTGGTGTACTGGTTAAATCCGAGATCCATCAGTGTTTTATCCAGCCTGTCCAGCAGGAACGTTTCGCTTCCTGCCATTGTAGATCCCAGACCAAGCTGCGGAATCGGCATACCGGTCAACTGCAGAGAAATAAAGATCGCAGGAACGGTATAGGCAAAAATTAGGACACAGTACTGGGCAATCTGGGTATAGGTAATACCCTTCATGCCACCGAGAACCGCGTAGATAAACACGATAGCCATACCGACAAACAGTCCGGTTTCAAAGGGCAGCTCAAGAAAACGGGAAAAGGCAACGCCGATACCCTTCATCTGGCCGATAACATAGGTCAGTGAAGCGGTGATCAGACAGAGAACGGCAACTATACGGGCAGCATTTGAATAATAACGATCACCGATAAATTCCGGTACTGTAAATTTACCGTATTTACGCAGGTAAGGTGCCAGCAGCATGGCCAGCAGACAGTAACCACCGGTCCAGCCCATCAGAAACACAGATGCATCATAGCCCTTAAAGGCAATGAGACCGGCCATGGAGATAAAAGAGGCCGCCGACATCCAGTCAGCCCCGGTTGCCATTCCGTTCAGCACGGGATGTACGCCCTTACCGGCTACATAGAACTCACCGGTCGTTGCTGCCCGAGCCCTGAAGGCAATAAAAATGTAGAGAGCAAAGGTCGCCCCTACAACGAGAAATGTCATTGCTTGTAAACTCATCAGTTTCCCCCTTAGTCTTCTTCGACGCCGAATTTTTTATCAAGCTGATTCATACGCCAGGCGTAGAAAAAGATGAGCACAACAAAGGTATAAAGCGAGCCCTGCTGCGCAAACCAGAACCCGAGTGGATAGCCACCCAGGATACGAATGCTGTTTAATGGTGCAGCTAATAAAATGCCTAAGCCGTAGGAAACACAAAACCAGACGACAAGGCAGCCGATTACCAGTCGAATATTGGACGACCAATATTCTTGGGCTGACAATTCACTACTCATACACGCTCCTCCTCCTGTTTTTCGTTTCAGAGCAGACAAACTGCTCCATTTTCAACCCCTATTTGTCACAACCAATCTGTTGCAGAGCCGATCTGCACCATACCTACTACGTCGGAGTCTCGCAGATAAGCGTAAACTTCGGGCTCGCTTACCTGTAGCCCTAAAAACTGTTCCGGCCATATTCGGAATTGAGCATTCACGGCACCTGTCGGCTTTTCGCGACGATTCTTGTGAAAAATACGAGTTATCGGGATTACCCCAAGCCTCTACTACTACACACAATTTAGCAACTCAGCTGAATAATTTGATTAGTTTTTTTTATACGCTATCATTTTTTATACTTTCCCAGCGGTATTCTGTCAACAATTCTGTCAATAAAAATAGTCGCCAATCCTGTTCCAGCCTTGATCAGGGAATAATTATCACGATCAGCAGATTGTATGCGATCTGCTGAAACTTCATTTTTTCGACGCTGTTATCAGGACATCAATCCCTTGATTCGACCGGCAAGGTAGAGTTCTTTCAGGGTGCGAATTCCACCGTGTCTATACTTTTTAATTAAAACCATGAACAGATAGGCCGTCTGCAGCGCATCTTCAAGAGCGTCATGCGGCTTAAACTTAGGCAGCTTGAACTGCTCACACAGAACATCAAGATTATAGGAGTGCGACTGATCGGTGCTGCCGTAGAAATCGGTACACCTGGCCTCTTCATATCCCCGGGCAAGACGCATGGTGTCAATGGAAGGGTTGGACAGTATGCCGCCAAGAGTATTTCGTGTCGCCTTGTTCAAAAAATGCATGTCAATACCGATATAATGACCAACCAGCAGGGCATCGCCGCAAAACTCGATGAATTCGGGCAGCACCTCTTCCACCGGCAAAGCAGTCTTCAGTTCTTCCGGCGTTATCCTGTGTACCAGGGTGGCCTGGTTCGGGTCAAGATTAGCGGGCCGGATATAGCGGTGAAAGGATTGGCTGAGCTCAATCTGCAGGTTAACGATTCTAACCGCACCAATGGAAATAATTTCATCCTTTCGTTTGTTCAGCCCGGTGAGTTCGGTATCAAAGACTACAAAGGTGTACTCGTGCAGTGGCCTGCCCTGGCTGAAATCAACAAACAATTTTTTATTGTTGATCAGTGCCGGGTGTGACTTTTGCAGCCAAGACCGGGACCTAAAAATCTCAAACATAATTCAGGCGTAAGCGATCACAGCCACCCCATCTTCACGCGGTTTCTCCCGCCCGCATAGGCAGGCTATAGCGAACGGAAGAAATCACGCAAATCGGGGGCAACTGTGATCGCTTACAAGTTTTAGGTATGTGAAAACACATAGTTATAAACACTGTGACTGGTTACATTCAGGCGACCGGAAACTTGGTTTTCAGGACACTGAGGAGTCGTTCTATGGCCTCAAAGGAATCCCGGAGCATGCGTTTTTCCAAATCTGAAAGTCCTGCCGGGTCAATGTGATTATCAGGTTCGATACCCGCTTCGATCTGGTTCAACTGGTGGATAAGGCGCAGCTGCATCTGCATCTCGTAGGCCCCCACAGCCTCGCTCAACAGCTCCTCAGAGATGACTTTTTTCTTAGACAGTACGTTCAACCTGGCCAGGGTATTGGTTGCCTTGACCCCGTGCTTTAAGGCCAGCACCCGGGCAAAGTTAACAAAGGGCGTCAAGCCTTGTCGCTTGATATCAAGTTTGTTTATATGCTCACCGTCTTTTTCAACGATAAAATTCTTGAAAAAAGAAAGTGGTGCCCGACCCGACATACATTCATGGGCCAGATGGAGCAGGTATATTTCCTGTCGTTTAGTGATAGCGATCACGTGTTTTCGCAGATCATCGGCCAGGCTTGCCTTACCGAAGCCGGCACGGAAATCAAAAAATATTGTCACATGCAGCAGTTCTTCGGGATTCGGGGCTGCAACCCATTTATCAAAATTTGCATGCCAGACACTTACCGGCTGACACCACTTGGGATTAACAGCCATGATCTCTCCCGGACAGAGGGGATAACCGCAATGTACCAGGTGGTCAATGGCCTTGCGGGCAAACTCTGCAAAATACTCCCGGGCCAGCTTACGTTGATTTTCATCTACCGGATCCGCATAAATAATGGCATTATCCTGGTCTGTCTTAAAGGTCTGCTCCCGCCTGCCCTCAGATCCCATCAGCAGCCAGCAGTAGTCCACCGGCGGTTTCCCCATTTCATCTTCAAGCAGGGTCAGCAGCCGCTCCAGGATATGATCATTTAAAAGTGAGATCATGCGGGCAATGTTGCCGGCTTTGGCCCCCTCCTTGATAAGGTTGCGTATCATCTCCGGGATCTTGCGGGACAGGGGATACAGCCCCGGGAAAGTCTGCTGCTTGCCTATCTCCTTGAACAGAGAATAGGGAGAAGTTCCCTGCAGCAGCATGATATCATGGGAGGTGACCACACCTACTATTTTTCCCTTTTTCTCCACTGCGAGGTGATGGATACCGGCGGACATCATCTTGAGCAGAGCTGCAAAACAGATCGATCGGGACGAAATCGTTACCACGGGTGAGGACATGATAGCTTCGACCAGCTCATTATAATCAAGGCCCCGGGCAAGCACCTTGTTACACAGATCCCGGTCCGTAATGACTCCGATAATCTCTTCCGCATTACCGGGTTTATGGATGAGCAGGGAGCCTATACGGTAGCCTGCCATGGCCTTTGCCGCCTGCTGGATAGTGCTGTCAGCCGAGATTGAACGCGGTTCCTGCTTGACCAGATAGCCCACCTTTATGGTAAACAGATACAGGTCCTTATCACCTCGGTGAACCATCTTATGCTGGCGCAGTTCGGAATAAACGCTGGTAACAATTTTTTCGGAAAAACTTTTCAGGTAATACTGGGCAAAACCGGGCTGGTTGTTAATCAGATCAAGAAAAAACTCCCTGGGCAGGAGGAAACAGAAGGTATCCTCCACGGTTTCGACATTCAGATTGGCCGGAGTACCTCGAATAATGCCGAGAGCACCGATATAGGATCCCTCACCCCGATAATCCTTGAGGGTAACCTCCTCTTCATCATCAACAATAAAAGATTTTACTCCGCCCTGCTGGATCAAATACAGGTGGGTGATTTCAGTTTCACCGGCAGTAAGCAACCGGGTTCCCTTGGGGAAAAAATCAACCTTTATCCGGCGGGCCACCCGCTGCAGGGTCTCATCATCAAGCTCGTTAAAGGGCATGATATTGCCTAAAAACTTAACTACAACTTCCGGTGCTTCGGAATGTACATCACCATCTACAACCATTACCATCCTCCGACGCAAGTTCCAACAAAAGAGCGGGGCTCTCTTTGCCACTGTCCTGTTATCTTATTTGATCCACTCTTCAGACTTGATAGTCTCGTAAAAAGTTTGAAACTCACCGCAGAGATCGCAGAGGTACCATTTTGTTTAATGAGAATAGAATCTCTGCGTCTCTGCGGTAAATAAATAGTTTTTATGAATCCATCAGACTTATACTATCTCCAAAAGAAATCATAGTGTACCCCTTGAGAAGGGACATGGCAATACATCTGTCATGATTTCCAACCATTCTTCAGTTCAACGACATAGAGAATTATTCATAAAATATTTGCATGCCACATCGTGGTATGCTATAGCAAGCAGATACAAAATGTACTTGAGGATACCTTGAAATATAACTCGGAGGAGTGAAATGAAGAAAATAACAGGGCCTGCAGCTTTTCTTTTCCTGATGATAGCAGGGATTGCGACGGCTGGTATTGAATACAACTACATTGACAGTGACAGTCTCATGATATCTCTGCAGGAAAAAGAATCCGTACACCTGGTTGATATTCAGAAAAAAAATGACTTTTTACAGCATCATTTTTTTGGTTCTGTTGTAACGGATGCATACCCGGTAAAATCCGAGCAGGATATGAGCCGGATTAAAGAAATTATTCCCGACCTGCAGGCAACGGACAAGCCGGTGGTTATTATTGGTCCCCGTGGCACCAGGGCTGCAGGGAGGGCCTATGAGTACCTGCTTGAGCAGGGAATTGCTGCACAGCGGCTGGCTATTTTACAAAAAGGTATCCGGGGCTGGCCGGCTCCGGAGATACTGCTGAACACCTCGGGTCAATGAAGTTGATTTAGAGCTGTTCAGTCTGAACGGCAAAAATTAAGCCCCGCCAATCGCTTAAAGCAGCCATTAATGAAAAAGGGTTGAAGATCCATAAACGATCTCCAACCCTTTTATTTGTCAACTGGTTTTTGGTTAATACTTAATTAATAACCGCCACCTGTTTGTGTATTATTTCAACAGTTTTTTAGCACCTTCAACAGCCATATCAACAGTTGTTGGATCCGCCAGAGTTGAAGTGTCACCAAAGGATTCAGGTGCGAAGTCGCCGGCGGCAACTTTCTTTAAAATCCTTCTCATGATCTTACCTGAACGGGTCTTGGGCAGGAAGTCGGAAAACTGAATAATTTCAGGTGTGGCTATGGGACCAATGTCTTTTCTGACATGCATAACCAGATCTTTCTTGAGTTCATCAGTCTTTTCAACACCGGAATTTAACGTTACAAAGGCATAGATAGACTGGCCCTTGATGTCATGGGGATAACCCACAACAGCTGCCTCTGCAACACTGGGATGACCAACCAGTGCAGACTCAACTTCCGCGGTACCCATCCTGTGGCCGGAGACGTTGATAACATCATCTGAACGGCCTGTAATCTGATAATAACCGTCCTCATCTCTTCTACAGCCGTCACCAGCGGTGTAGTAGCCGATATTCTCTTCAAAATAGGTGGTAAAAAAGCGTTCCGGGTTCTTGTAAACGCCCATCATCTGGCCGGGCCAGGATTGCTTAATGACCAGCTCGCCGGAACCAACGCCTTCAATTTCATTGCCATCATCATCCATGAGTGCAGGCTCAACACCAAAGAAGGGAACCGTTGCCATGGCAGGTTTGATATCAATGGCACCCGGAAGCGGGGTAATTAGGATGCCGCCGGTTTCCGTCTGCCACCAGGTGTCAACAATAGGACATTCACCCCGGCCGATAACGTTGTAGTACCAGTTCCATGCTTCAGGGTTCAAAGGCTCGCCAACAGAACCCAGGAGCTTGATGGAGGAGATGTCATGGTTTTCAACCCAGGAATTACCCTCTTTGGCAATGGCCCTGATGGCTGTGGGTGCTGTGTAAAAAATATTGACCTTATGTTTTTCAACAACAGCCCAGAACCGTCCGAAATCAGGATAGTTGGGAACGCCTTCAAACATGACTGTGGTGGCACCGTTACAAAGCGGACCGTAAACAATATAGGAGTGGCCGGTTACCCAGCCGATATCAGCCGTGCACCAGAACACATCACCGTCATGGTAATCAAAGATCATCTTGTGGGTATAGGAGGTATAGACCAGATAACCGCCTGTGGAGTGCATAACACCTTTGGGGGTACCGGTTGAACCCGATGTGTAGAGAATGAACAGGGGATCGCAGGCATCCATTTCTTCCGGGGGACAGTCGGCATCCACCTTGGCAACCTCGTCATGGTACCAGACATCCAGGTCTGCGTTCCAGTCTACAGTAACATTGTCAGCGCCTACCCTTTCAACAACAATATGTTTTTTAACGGTAGAACACATTTTAATGGCAGCGTCTGCATTGGCTTTCTGGGGAACGGCTTTGGCGCCCCTGAAGGTACCGTCACAGGAAACGACCATGGTACTTTCACAATTTTTGATCCTGTTGGCCAGAGCGTCGGAAGAGAAACCGCCGAAAACAACAGCATGGATAGCACCAATTCTTGAAATGGCAAGAATACCGATGGCAAGTTCAGGAATCATGGGCAGGTAAAAGGTAACCACGTCACCTTTTTTAATGCCGTTGGCTTTCAATACATTGGCAAACTTGCAGACTTCTGCATGGAGTTCTTTATAGGTAAATTCTTTGCTCTCACTGGGATCATTTCCTTCCCAGATCAAAGCCACCTGATCTCCACGTGTCTCAAGATGACGGTCAAGACAGTTATAGGAAATATTCAGCTTGCCACCGGGAAACCAAGCGATCTTATGATCTTTTGCACTTGTTCCATAATTACAATCTGAGACCTTGTCCCATTTTTTAAACCATGTCACTTGCTCTTCGGCAATTTTACCCCAAAATGTATCCGGGTCAGTAATCGATTCCTTCCAAAGAGCCTTGTACTCATCGTAGCTCTTGATATAGGCGTCTTTTCTAAAATCTTCAGGTACTGGGTAAATATCTTTCAGAATGGTATCCGTCATTTAAAAACTCCATTGTAAAAAATTTAATGAAGACAGGCAGTTAAGCGACAGGGACCGGCAAAATCCGGTAAGCGCGCTTTTCAAACCCGTAGAAACAATCCAACAATAACCTGCGCCATCCTAAGGCGGATAACGTATCTCATCCCCTCACGGGAAGAGTGTTTTCCAAGTTATTTTAATTCAATGCCGTACAATCATCTTTAAAACTTAACGAACGCCTGATCACGTCCCTCTTCCGGGGTGCTAAACTTTTTCCTCCTTGAGCAAACTAGTAATTTTGTCCTCGCTTCCAGCCATAATACTCTCCTTTTAAGAACCATTGATTAAAATATATGAAATCGCCTCTCCTCCAAGAGACGAACTTGTACCTTTGCGGTACTATTCTCTCCTTTTTTTGTCAAGAGAAACTGAGTTTCCATGTATCTTTGACACCATTAAAAAATGATAAATTGCCTTTCCGATTTGTTTACAGTATCGTGAAAAGGTCACGTATCAGAATTGCTATTTTTTCTTTTTTCTAAAAATTCAGCTTGTTAGGTAAAGTCATGGCCGATCCACTTGAGCGACAGGTACTGGGTGAGCTTAAAAAAGGCACTGGAAAACAGAATGTTCTCAATAAACTGGAAACAGAGGACAACCGTGACGACCTGGTCTGGTATTTGAACCATCTTCCCACGGGCAAGGGTCGAAAAGACCATCAATGGATCAACTGGCTGCTGATCGTTGTGCTGCTGACATTGACCGTCATGAAGCTTTACGAAATTGCCCGGCTCCAGCTTAAGGCAATGCATTACGACATGTTCTCTCCCATGCTGATGCTTGACCTGGTTGTACCGGCCATTAATTTTTTTGTGCTGAACAAAATTATCCGTTTTCAACGCCAGGGCTATGAGTTCATGACGGTTCTGGGCGTCCTGGCCCTGGTGCTGGCGGAAAATCGGCTTATGCCCTATCTTGGCATGTACTTAGTTATTATCGGCTTGTCTGTTTTCCTTCTGCTGCGAATGTTTCCAAAAAAGGAGCGTGTAAAGGATTGACAGTACATCAAGATTATACATCATGATGGCTCAACTAATTACAATGATTGCGGAGTATCGATTAGCAATCATGATCGGGATCCTGGCCCTGCTCATCCTGGTTTCGAGAAAGAAGTTTGGTGGCAATAAATTTCTGCTCATCCTTGCCGGGGCACTGGCCTTGTCAATCATCTATGAAATTGTCATGGATGAACCGGCAAGCAGGATGCCGAATCGCATTAACCGGACCCTGAATCAATCCGGGCCAACACCAACTAATAGTTCCAATCCTCGCTATTACATGGATCCCGAAGAACGTTACAATCTGCCACAGAAATAAAGATCTTTTCTCACACGACATCATCTGTCCGGATGGCATCTTATAAAAAACAATTGACACAAAAAGAAACACTGTTTAATTAAATACTTTAATTCTTAGATACAAGACCTCCACAAGTTGAATCCTCCGGAGAAGTGATGGTATACAATCAGGTTGAAGACCTGGCTCTACTGCTTAAATCGATTTCACATCCCATTCGCCTCAAGATACTCTGCCTGCTCCAGGACCAGGAACTCTCTGTCAGCGAAATCCGCGATGCTGTGGAAACAAGCGGTGCTAATATCACCCAGCATCTCAACATATTACGCAACCAGGGAGTCATCGATTTTCATAAAGATGCCAATTTTATTTACAACCGCATAGCGGATGAACGGATCATCGAACTCATGAAAACAATGCAGCAGATCTTCTGCAGCACATCTTCAGGTCAATCCGACAGTAAACAGGCGTAAGAAAAGAAATGCAGCCGGCCAATACATTAATTCAGTTTTCTCTGCAAAAACCCAAGATGGTGACAGCCATCATGGTCCTTTTTACCCTGCTGCTGGGAACACTCATTTTCCGGGTCCATGTGGATACGGATCCGGAAAACATGCTCTCAGACAAAGAGTTTGTCCGCATTTTTCATGATCAGACCAAAAAAGAATTCGACCTCCATGATGTTGTTGTATTGGGTGTGGTCAATGAAAAAGACCCGAACGGGGTCTTTAATCCACAAACCCTGCAAAAGATTGACGCGCTGAGCAAATTTGGTGCCACCCTGGTCGATCCGGACAATCCTGAGCGCAGAGTGGTGAGCCGGGACATTATTGCTCCTGATACCGTTGACAATATCCTGCAAGACGGACCGGGCCGGGTTCGCTTTGAGTGGCTGATGAAAGAGGTGCCCTCAACCCGTGAAGAGGCCATCCAAATCCGTGATTATGGACTGGCCAACCCGTTGCTCAAGGGCACCATGGTCTCGGAAGACGGACGAGCACTGGCCATTTATCTGCCCATTACCAGCAAAGACTTTGCCCATTCCGTTACAGTGCAGCTGAAAGAAAAAATTCAGGAATTGGGTGCTGGTGATGATCAGTTCTACATCACCGGCCTGCCGGTGGCAGAAGACACATTCGGTAAGGAAATGTTTATCCAGATGGCAATCTCCGCCCCTCTGGCCATGCTGATGATTTTTCTGACCATGCTCTTCTTTTTCCACAACATCCAGCTCGTCATCTCACCCCTGATCATTGCCCTCTGCACGGTAATCTCCACCATGGGACTGCTCATCGGCACCGGCAACACCCTGCACATCATGAGTTCCATGATTCCCATCTTTCTCATGCCCATTGCAGTGGTGGACTCCATCCATATCCTGTCTGAGTTCTTTGACGAATATCAGAACCGCATAGATCGAAGGGCAACACTCGAGCACGTCATGGGCCACCTCTTCAAACCAATGCTCTTTACCTCGCTCACCTCGGCGGCCGGATTTGCCTCCCTGGCCCTTACCCCGATCCCGCCGGTACAGGCATTCGGCATCTTTGTTGCCATTGGCATTATGCTGGCCTGGCTGCTTACCATCCTCTTCATCCCGGCATATATAATGCTGATGAGGGAGTCCAGCCTGGAAAACTTCGGCAGCCCTCAAGTTGTGGACCATGCAAGCGACAAGTCTCTTTTCAACCGGCACCTGCGCTGGGCCGGCAGGACGGCGTCTGCCAGGCCCTGGCCTGTTATTGTTGTTAACATTGCGGTCATGGCGGTCGGTGTGACCGGTATTCTCATGATCCAGGTCAACGACAACCCGGTCAAGTGGTTTAAGAAAAGCCATGAAATCAGAGTTGCCGACAAGGTCCTGAACAAACATTTCAGCGGCACCTACGAGGCCTACCTGGTCCTGTCCGGCAAAGATCAGGAAATGAAGCCCCAGCAGGCGGCTGACTGGCTGACACGAGATCTTAACGACCGACTAACCGATTCACCGGCTATCCGGGAAAAAATACTCAATCAAATTCTTGAGGCAGTTGTTATTTCCAAAACCGGAACAGAGCTGGCCGACCATCTGGCCCGGGCATGGGAGATTGAACTTGACGAGGTCCCGGCCGATGACGACATCGAGTATGACCGCTGGTCCACCGCCCTGGACGGGCTGGACCGGCTGCGTAGCCAAAAAGAAATTTTCAAACGTCCGGACCTGCTGCGCTACATAGCCGACCTGCAAACATATATGGCGGACAGGGGTGATGTAGGCAAGTCCAACACGGTGAGTGATGTTGTCAAAAAGGTACACCAGGAGCTGTTTGCCGGTGACCCTGAACATTTCACTATCCCGGAAACGATCAACGGAGTTGCCCAGACCCTGATCTCCTACCAGAACAGCCATAAGCCCGATGACCTCTGGCACCTGGTCACCCCTGATTACAGCCGGGCCAATATCCGGCTGCAGCTCAGGAGCGGCGACAACCAGGATATGGAGTGGGTGGTCAAAGACGTACAGCAATATTTTGATGACAATCCGCCACCAGTAAAACTCTCCCACGACTGGGCCGGACTTACCTATATCAACGTGGTCTGGCAGGAAAAGATGGTCACCGGCATGCTGAAGTCTTTTCTTTCAAGCTTTGTCGTGGTCTTTATTATGATGAGTTTCCTGTTCCGTTCTCCGGTATGGGGGTTGCTGGCCATGATCCCGCTTACCTTTACCATCGGCATCATCTACGGGGTGATCGGTCTGATCGGCAAGGATTACGACATGCCGGTGGCCGTACTCTCCTCTCTTACCCTGGGGCTGGCCGTGGACTTTGCCATCCACTTCCTGCAGCGTACCAGGATGGCCATGGCCGGAACCGGCGACTGGGCAGCAGCCATCAGCGACATGTTTGAAGAACCGGCCCGGGCCATTTTCAGAAACATTATAGTTATCTCCATCGGCTTCACACCCCTGCTGTTTGCTCCGCTTATTCCGTATCAGACAGTGGGCGTTTTCCTGGCTGCCATCATGTTCTATTCCGGTCTGGCCACCCTCTGGGTGCTGCCTGCGTTGCTGACGGTGATGCAGAAATGGATATTTAAAAAGGAAATCAAGGCCTTCACCGGGGCAGTGAGGTGGTAGAAAGTATTGCGGCAGCCTTTTCGCGGCGAGGCGCCTCGCCGCGAAAAGCTGTAAGCAAATAACTAACCCGCTTATTTCACAAGTCGAGGCGGCTGCAGATGCGCTGAGCGCAGGAGTAGGCTATAGTTGCCTATGCCTGCTCCTGCAGCGACAAAGCAGGT
>JAYEKB010000189.1:0-3413 GCA_034660835.1 Thermodesulfobacteriota bacterium | reverse complement strand
CGTACACGTTGCCGGTGACAATCACTTCATTGACATTATCTCCATCAACGTCAGCGATCACGCTGGCTCCGTTGGCAAAATTGGTGCGATAGCTCTCGGTTCGATCTCCTGAGCATGCACCCCAGCCGCGCAGTTCCGGAATGATACTCTCCCATATGCCGACCGCTCCCCATTTCCGGTCGCCGTACATGGGATTTGCCTGTACCTGTACGCCGTCGGGCCGGTAGGCACAGATATAATGGACATCCGACGGTATGATAATTTCAACAGTGCCATCGCCATCAACATCACCGGCAGAACCGTTGTCATTGAAAACACCATGGGCATATCCGGAGTCGTTAGCGAGTTGTGGCCAGCCCGGGCGTAGAATACCGTCGTGTTCATAGACCCAGGTATTTGTTTTGTTATACGTGGCACCGGTAACAATGATTTCAGCAGTGCCGTCTCTATCAATATCACTGACCACCAGTCCACGCAGCTCATTGGTGGTGGGACGTTTCGGCCATCCTGATTTAAAATAGCCTTGATTATCATACACGGAAACATAGCCGCCGCTGTGGGCTGTTATAATTTCGGGTGTGATGTCTCCATCAACATCTTTGATCCAGATCCCAGACCAGGTGCGGTGGCTGAATCCCGGCGGGCTGCTGCGGTCCTTGCCCGAATCAACCCGCCACAGCACATCACCGGTAGCACCTTGCAGGACCACAACGGAGTAGGCTGAAGCAACGATTTCCATGGTGCCGTTTCCGTCAAGATCAGCAACCGCAGGTGATGAATACCAGCCTGTTTCACACCAGGAAGAGTAGCAGCCTCCCTCTTTCCATTTCAATACAGGCGGATTAACGACAGCTCCGGCCTGAAGGGTGGAACAGAAAAACCAGACAAAGACAAAAAAGATTGTTTTCATAGTAGTGTTCATCATAACAGCAGTAAAAGCCAGCTCAGCGCAGGCCCTATTTGTTGAGGATATTCATCCGCTCCGATATCAGGCCCTGATCCCGAAGGTCTGCTCTGCCCGTCAAAATCATCGACCAGTCCGGAAAGGGCAAGGGCCGCATCCGTCACACCGCTTTGTTCGCTGCCTAAATGGAGATCTCCGTTCGGCGCATCAATAAACCAGTCCGCAGCAGCATTGGTAATATTGTTTGAAATGAGTGACGAAGTCCCTCCGTTTCTCGAGGTTATTGCCCGGTTGGTCAGGTTGTTGACAATGGTGAGGTTGCTGCTTGCCGCAAAACGATACTCTATCCCGTTGGGGTAATCGTGTTCGTGGAAAACAGTGTTGTTATACACCTGCGCATCCGAGGTGGATTCCAGGCCGATTCCCACATCACTTACTCCATGATCTTCCCCGTGATAGATCATGTTGTTGCGAATAATACCGCGCCTGTGGCCACTGGAACCGAGCCCGAAACCAATCCCCCGGTCGCAGTCAACAATGAGGTTACGCTGTACCAGGGTGTTTGACGAATCTGACCAGAAATGGATGCCATGTTCAGAAAGACCGCCACTGCACCAGAACCCCCGGATCTCGTTATCTTCAACAATCCAGCCCTCTGCCTGATGCGCATCAACGCCGCCTGTATAGCATGATCCGTTCCGTTCCCAGACCATGGCGCGACCGCTGTCGGTCAGTTCAATCAGGCAACCGGTTATCCGGCCATTGTTGACAAAATGAGTTCTGCCTGCATTTGGATTTATTTTTATGGCCTGCTGGCCGGGATCAATAATGTGCACGTTGCTGATCAAGGTATTTTCCACATCAGTGCTGGCGGCCATGACATGGACGGGATGATCATAGGCCCGTTTAAGCGTCAGGTCTGCAATAACAGCTCCGGAAGCAACAACCTGAAAAATTTCCGTGGTTCGATACTCTCCATCCAGGAAAACAGCTTCTCTGTCTCCGCTCAGTGAGCGTACGGTGATGTCGTTTACTGCCAGACGCAGATAAACACCATCAAGGAGATAGGTCCCGTCTGCAATGAGGATGGTACGATCTCCGCCGCTTGAGGTGTTGTTGACTGCGCTGACAAGTTCAGCAACTGTATTTACGACATTATCCGCATTGGCTGTGGAAGCAGACAGTATTCCCAGGAAAGGCACAAGCAGGGATAATCGAATGAAGGGCAGAGGGAACATATCAGTTGTTCAGGAGAAGATAATGTACAGGGACGATTGCTGATCCTCCGGCCGGCACCGTTGCACCCTGCTCATAGGCGCCTATATCCTTCTGGACAGTTCGCGGGTTACCCAGGATGTCTTCAGCAGGAGCTGTACTGTCGTCTGCCCGGTCAATGAGCCGGCTGGAGGAATCCGGAACAGCATAGCTGACAAGGTTTTCAAAAGCCGCCCGAATCGTGCTTGATCCGTCAGCAAACAGACCACTGCTCTCCTGCCACCTGGGAAGTACAATATTGACCGGGGGTGGCAGGAGTGGGTCAGTAACAAGGCGTGAGGGGTCATCGGTGTAGTTGATCAGCTCACTGGAGTTTTCCGGAATCACATCGCCGCCATTCCAGTACAGGTTGTTTGCAAGGACAAAGGAGAGCGTATCGTCAGGTTCCGTATCTGAAAAATCATCCAGTCTGGATGGATTCTCCGCACCCATTGTACCTGTCTGATCTGACCACACGTTGTTGTAAAAATGAACAGCATCATTGGACGGATTACTGCCTTCCCGGTTCAGGCGCATACCATAGGCAAGGGATGGCAGATCGCCGGAAACGGTATTGTTGCGAAAAGTGATATCGCGGCCGCCCTTGACACCAAAGGCGGCACGCATAACATTGCCGGAGTTGCCCAGCATGAGGTTGTTTTCCACCAGCACATCAAAGGCCTCGTAAAACGGCTTGCCATCTTCACCCACCAGCACAAAGTTTGATCCGGATGAGCCCTGCCAGTTCAAAAATATATTGCGGCGCACTGTAATGTTGCGACTGCCGGTGAAGATATCGTCTGTGCCGTTGCTGTCCTTGATGACAATGTAGCTGGAGGTATCATTCTGGTTTATCCTGCCGCTACCCTCGAAATCGTTAAAAAATATGTTATCTTCCACCGTAACGTCAGAGACGCTGTTGATGTCGATATGTTCATCCGAGCCGTTCTGGTTATAAAACATATTGGAGTTGACCAGGATATTGGTGCAGCCGTTATTGATTTTGAGGATGTCATTGTTGTAGCTGTCATGAAGGACATTATTGCTGAACGTGATGTTGCTGACCTGATTATTACCGCCTCCATCAACATGAACAACCAGCGCTCCGGAACCACTACCACTGTGTGCAATATCAAAACTGTCTATGGTAATCCCGCTTACACCATCAGGATGGCTGTAAGCGGTTATCACCGTGTCATTGTTCCGCAATTTTGCCTTGTAAGGGGTCTGTGAACGGACAACCATTCCCTGTGGA
>JAYEKB010000188.1:0-3420 GCA_034660835.1 Thermodesulfobacteriota bacterium | reverse complement strand
GATTGGTGCAGATAAGGTCGGTCGTGAGCAGATCGATGGACTGGTTGATGTGCTGGTTCCCTTTTACCGGCTGGCCGATCGCAACGAAGAGATTGACACCTTTGGTACTGCTGAGTCTGTAGCCGTGAATGTGCTGGAAAATTTTGAGCAGACGAGAGATTTTATTGGTGCCGGGGCTATCAGTCAACAGCAGTTTGACCGGATTTCGAACTGGTCAAAATATTTTCTTGCCCGGGAAGAGCTCTTTGAGCGGCGAATTGAGGGCGGTTATATTCGTGACTGCCACGGTGACCTCTATTCGGCAAACATCTGCCTGGCTGAAAAGGTGTATATCTACGACTGCATCGAGTTTAATCAACGTTTTCGTTACTGTGATGTGGCAAGTGATATGGCCTTTCTGGCCATGGATCTTGATTTCCACGGTCTGCAGGAGTTATCGGAGTACTGCATTGATCAGTTCTGTGATCGCTCAGCAGATCAAGGGTTGAAAGAGATGCTTAATTTTTATAAATGTTACCGGGCCTATGTGCGCGGTAAGATAGGTCTGTTCACAGCCAGTGATCCTGCCGTGGATGAAGCGGTGAAAAAGAGCAGCACTGAGGCGGCTGCCAGATATTTCGCACTGGCAGAGAGCTATATTAGCTGATTTTACTTGATCACGATGGACAAGAGAACGATTTACATATTTTTCGGCCTGATCGCCTCGGGAAAATCAACTTTGGCAGAGTTGTTTGCTGCAGCTCACCGTTTCCCCTATTACAATACCGATCGGGTCCGAAAGGAACTGGCCGGCCTGGCAGCTAACGAGCGCAGGCCTGACGAGTTGGGGCAGGGGCTTTACAGCCTTGAGTTTACAGAAAAAACCTACCGGGTAATGCTTGAGCGAACAGAACAGGATTTGCAGAAGGGGGCCCAGGGAGTGGTGCTGGACGGCTCTTACAGCAGACGCGATGATCGAAGAAAAGTACAGGCTCTGGCCGGCTCAAAAGGGGTTGATGTGTTGTTTATCCTCTGCGCCTGTTCGGACAAGGAGGTCAAACGTCGTCTTGACCTGCGGGCCAAGGATCCGGCGGCTGTCTCAGACGGCCGCTGGGAGATCTTTGTCAAGCAGAAAGAGAAGTTTGAATTCCCCGATGAGTTAACCCCGGATAAACTCCTGCAACTTGACACCGAAGCAGAGCCTGAACAACTGTTAACCCTGTTGGAGTACTTCAATAACGACCGGGCTTGACATCAACCTCCGGCCGCAGCATACTCACCTTATACCCTATATCAAATTACCTTTACTTTAGACCTTTTATAAGAGAGAATCATGTATACCAGAATGTATATCCTGCGTTACCCTAAAGAAACCTCGGATCAGCCGATTATTTACCGGTTGGTGAAACGCTATGATGTAGAGTTTAATATCCTTAAGGCGGATATCCGACCCCAGCGGGACGGGATTATGGTCCTGGAGTTGAAGGGGCAAAAGGAAAATGTGCGCGAGGCACTGGATTATCTTAAAAGCATGGGTGTACGGGCGGAGCGGCTGGCCGGCAAGGTTCGCCGTGATGACACCAAATGCTTCCAGTGCGGTGCCTGTACCGGTATTTGCCCCGTAGGCGCACTCTATGTACAGCGGCCGGAGATGGAGGTGATCTTTGACCCGGAGAAATGTACGGCCTGCGGCCTCTGTGTCACCGGGTGCCCGGTCCGGGCCATGGAAGTCTGCTTTGATCCTTTGACGGAAACAAAGATGACAGTCTGAGAGATGATGGAACTGTAAAAAAGTACTGAGAGGGGATATCAAGATGAAAGGATCATCTAAAGATTCTGCAGATGTAAATAATGATGAATTGGCCACTGCGACCACAGTCGGAGATCGACGTAGGGAGGGTGACCGTCGTAAGGAGCGTGACCGTCGTACAGAAAAGCGTCGTCATAGAGGCATCAGCGACAGGAGACATGCAATGTCAATTGAAAAAATCACTAAATTTATTGTAAAAACAGGTGGTTGCAATCCTGAAGATGTTGAACCGGAGGCTGAACTTGAAGCGTTGGGTATAGATTCTTTAAAAGCAATTACCCTATTATTTGATATTGAAGAGGCTTATGATATTGAGATTCCCAACGAGATTATTCCATCTATCATTACAGTAAAAGATATTCAGGATAAACTGGCAGATTTAAGTCAATAGAAAACGAGAATACAATGAATCACCGTGCCGTCATAACCGGTTTGGGTGCTGTATCAGGCTTGGGATTAAACGTGCCTGCTTTTTGGCAAAAATTAGCAACAGGACGTTCCGGCATCCGACCCTTTGATTTACCTATCAAAAATGTCAAAACTTCGGTAGCAGCCCCGGTACCGGGATTTGATCCGGATAAGTACTTCACCGCAAAAGAGCTTCCCTTTCTGGATATGTTTTCTCAGTTTGCAGTTGTTGCTGCCCGGGAAGCAGTTGATGATGCTGGTTTGGTAATTGGCGAGAAAAGTCTTGTTAACGCGGCAGCTATCATAGGTAGTGCTTGCTGTGGCAAACACAATGATGAGGAGATTTTTTCGCGGCTCTACAAACTGCAAGCCAAACGTGCACATCCGTTAACAATACCAAAGGGTATGCCCAGTGCTGCCGCCAGCCTGGTGAGTATACATTTAGGAATTAAAGGACCAGCTTTTGTTGTTGCCAGCGCATGTTCCTCTGGAGCCCATGCCATTATCCAGGGAATGTCCATGATTCAATCCGGGATGGTAGATGTTGCGCTGGTGGGTGGTACTGATGCCTCATTCACATATACTTTATTAAAATCATGGGATGCTTTAAGAGTAACATCCAATGATACCTGTCGCCCTTTTTGTAAAGACCGCAGCGGCTTTGTTTTAGGAGAGGGTGCAGGCATATTGATTCTTGAATCTGAAGAACATGCCACACAACGTGGTGCTCGTATTTATGCTGCAATAGCTGGTTGCGGAATGAACTCTGATGCGGGGCATATTACACGACCAGATGTTACAGGAATTGCAAACGCAATGAAGGAAGCGCTTCATCATGCTGAAATCAAGCCAAGTGAAGTTGATTACATTAATGCCCATGGCACTGCAACACCTGCAAATGATATTGTTGAAACAGAGGCTATACATCGGGTTTTTGGTGATCATGCTAAAAAGCTTGCTGTTTCTTCGACTAAATCGATGCATGGCCATGCTTTGGGTGCTTCGAGTGCACTGGAGTTGGTTGCAACAACGCTAGCATTATATCATGGCGTAATTCCGCCAACAGCCAATTTTACAGTTGCAGATGAAAAATGCGACTTGGATTATGTCCCGAATCAGGCGCGTAATCAGGATATACATATTGCCCTGTCAAACTCATTTGCTTTTGGCGGCTTAAATGCCGTGATTGCCCTGAAGAAGGCATCTGATCAATAACAACCAAT
>JAYEKB010000187.1:0-3438 GCA_034660835.1 Thermodesulfobacteriota bacterium | reverse complement strand
GATTCATGGCTGCAGCTGAACCTTCAGGGGTGAGTAATTGTCCTGCCTGTGCTCCGGCAGATTGAACAATTCTACTAAGATTTCCGGCAAGCATGGCCAGGGCATGGCCTCCGAAGCGGATGAGCATCATGGAGAAAAAACTTGCCAGCATGATACCGGATGAGCGGATCACACCAAACATTGCAAGCAGTTTGACGGAGATGGTTGGAAATGCAGCCATGGCATACACGCCAAGATTTGATTGCCGCATATCCTCAAAGGCATAGGTGGCATAATCCATTGCCGCTCCGTGGATTACGGCATCGGTGATTCCCCAGGTGGTGAGAAATACAAAAAATCCAAACATTACTGAAATGGCCTTGCCGACAACCGGGGTAAATAAAAAGAGTACCAGAAAAGGAATAACTCCAATGGCTATGGCGGTCATTACTGCCCTGATGATTGGGATCCACTCATTCATGGTTAGACCAATTCCGAGACCTGTGGAGGTGACTTTTCGGTTACCCTCCATGAGAACGGCTGTTTCGTAATCATCCTGGAAATAAAAATTATAGAGAATCTCTGCTATCTGACGTTGCTGAATAATCTTTTCAGGAGTAACAGCAGTTCCGGTGGTGAAATTCAGTGTGCTGGTGAGTAGTGATTTACAGGTGTTCAGCTCAACAGTGTTGGATGGATCAAAATATGCCTTGCTACACACCTTTTTTATGGCTTCGTCGTAATTGGTGGGATTTGCGTAGATGGGTTGTAGATTATTCCAGGCATCTGTGCAGGTTACATTGGTTCCTTCTGGATTGGTAGAATCATAATACACGGTATACACTGCCGGGTTGACCGCCTGAGCCAGATCTACCAGAAAATCAGTCGTATTGTTTCGCAGATCATCAAGGGACAGGGTTGTGCCGGGCCGAACCAGCTCAAAAGTTACACAATCCTTGATGTAACGGATCATGCTTGTCCGGACGTAATTATCCTTTGGAGAAGAACCTTTGACTGATTCCAGAGCCTTGAATCCTATACCACCGGCAGTTGTTTGATACTGAGCATCGGGAACAGCAGCAGTATCAATTATATCGACCATGCCCCTTTCGATTTTGTTCAGAAACCCGGCTGTAAAGACAACGGCATTTGGGACGTTACCAATGGTTTGAAATCGATTTACCACCGGATCGTAGACTGTAATGTTTCCTTTGGGAACAAACAGGCCCAGATAAAGAACAGCACCAAAAAGTACAGGCACTGCCCAGACCAGTGGAATAACCCTGGCCCCTGTTGCTGCCCTTGCCAGCCACGCCGCAACTCCGGCAATAAGACCAAGCACCATAATAACAAAAAGTAATCCCTGGTAACCTGAATCACTGAAGATAAGGGCAATCTTTGTAAATGCCTGGGTGATCGGATTAAAACCGCCATAGGTATAATACTCCATATCCAGAGCCATGGCGGGAGCGGTCAGCAGCAAACAATAACAGGTTGCTATTATGATTATGGTTACAGGTTTTTTCATATATGTAGGGAGATCACATCTGTAATCTTGCCGCAACATCTTTTCCATAACGGCGGGTTATTTCTGCCGTCATCTGGATTTCAATCTTCTGCATATGTTCAAGGTAATCCATGATGGTTGACATCTCTTTGGCCGAGGCCACATAACTGGCACGAGCAGCATCCTGAAGCCGTCTGATTCTTTTAAGCATGATCGAGATATTCTGATCGGCATGTTCAGCAAAGATGACAGCGGCACAGTTCTCAGAAGGTTGACCCGAACTCGCCTCGGCCTGTTTCTCAAGCATCTCCCGTGCTTTCCAGGCAACAGTTTCTGCCCGGACGTATAAATCAGACAACATCTGCAGGGCGTATGCGTTGGATGTAATATCTGATAGACCTGCCACTGCAGCTTCTTTCAATCCTGCTCCAACTGCTGTTTTCAGGATTGGTAACGCAGACAGAGGGTTTGATTCCAGAAAGGTTTGTTCAACAGAACTGAGAGCTGTTTTATTCTCAATTTTATCTGCTACTCCGACTAATGTATTGTGGACATATTGCCGTAAATCACGGTTGGTGTCGGTTATCTGGCTACATGTTCCAGCACTATTTTTTGTATACACTTCACCACTGGTAAATGCCTTGATATCATCAGGATTATTTTCCGGGCATGGGGCTTCATACGATACCTTGTAGGCATTAGCCGAGCCTTCCAGGTTTACATCTCCCACCAGGCCACGAATAAGGTTGGTGTAATCTGCAGGCAGGCTCATTTTGCTACCTACGTTTTCAAGTAAAGAACCACCAGAAAGAAAGGTGCTGGTTATCTCGGCATTGCAGCCGCTCGTTACTCTGGAGACATCCCCTGCCTGGGGCACGTTGTTATTGGCTTTATCCTCAGTGGTAATAATATCCCACATCTCAGATACACCCTGGCTTAGCTTGTTTTCTTTGATGGCTGTTCCAAGTTTTTCTTTCATAACCTCGCTGGAATGAAAGCCGTTTTCATCCATAACCACGCCAACCAACTCTTTTGCGGCTGCACATTCATCGAGCTGCATGGAATTGAGTTTATCAGAAAGTGCCTCAAAGTTTTTAATGGTATTGGAGCATTGCTCACAGAGTGTTTTCAGGCCAAGATCAAAGGCCACTGATGCAGCGCCGGATAAGATGCCCTGAAGTTTATCCACGAGATAATCGGTGTTCATGAAGGAAAACCCGCCCATGAAAACATCAATTCCACCACAACCGCTTTTGATTCTCGGCATTTCCACGGTAACGGGATAATCCGCAGTATTTGGCCACCGGGCACTAAAACTTCCCCCGGAATAATATCCTCGTTGCTGACCTGAAAAATAGTTGGGTGAAGTGGTGGTTCTCTGATCCAGCCAGTCGTCAACCCATGCGGCTGATGCTTTATCGGAAAAAATGAATGCACACGTGATTAGGGTGACAAATATGGCTGTTTGAAATTTCATATAATTTTCCTGGTCTTCACAAAACCTTCGTCTTAAGCTACATTTTATTTAATTCTAATTTCATTGCTGCCATTTTTGACGAACAGGTTGACATCTGTCAGTCTGTATTGCCCTCCTGGGCCTCCCTGTACAAAATAGAGATCAGGATCATCAAAATTTGATATTTCTACAGCAAAGGGAAATTCACCGTTTTTCCTGGCCATCTCATTTTGATGAAAATATTTGCTGCTTTTCTTTATTTTTGCATAGAGTTGTTGCATTTGAGTCCTTTTTTTAAAAAAATTGAACTATAAGTATGACTGATAGTGTCAGATGTACATGCGAGATATCTGCTACTTACTCTTTTCAGGAGATGTGACGCTTTAGAAATATGAATTGGGAAATCGGGAGAGATGAGCTGATCACACAGTTGTTGTTTTCTTCTCTGTTCTTCTCTTGTCTGTTCTACTGCGTGACGTCACGTGACATACTAACG
>JAYEKB010000186.1:0-13939 GCA_034660835.1 Thermodesulfobacteriota bacterium | reverse complement strand
ACAGTCACTGTTCCGGGCTACCGCTGCAGGCTGATATCAAAGAAAGGGTTTACAAATTGCTCTTCCTCGACGTGGGATTGATGAACGCGATTTGTGGCCTGGACTGGCGCAGTATCTCGCAGATGGATGAAAAAAAACTTATCAACCAGGGAGCCATTGCCGAACAATTCATCGGTCAGCATTTACAAGCCATGCTCGTGGACAAACCAAACCGTGAATTAAACTATTGGCTGCGGGAAGGACGCTCGTCTAATGCTGAACTCGATTTTGTTATTTCGCTGGGAGGGAATATAATCCCCATAGAGGTTAAATCAGGGGCTACTGGAACCTTGAAATCACTGCATCAGTTTATGGGTACCAAACAGGCATCTGTTGCCTTCCGGTTTGACACAAATCTGCCTGCTGTTCATCAGATAGATACCGTTATCAATATAAACAAGCAGCGCAAACAGGTTAAATACCCATTAATTTCTCTTCCCCTCTACCTGGTGGAACGATTAGATATTATTTTCCAGAAACGATCTTGCTTCCACAAATAAACAAAACTATGAAACCAATAATAAACCTGCGCCAGTACCTTGATGTCCTGCGCCACGAAAATGAACTGCTGGTTATTGATAGCCAGGTTGATCCTTATCTGGAAATTGCAGAGATCCATCGCAGGGTAATTGGACGGGGTGGACCGGCTCTCCTTTTCACCAATGTCAAGGGTTCTACCTTTCCGGTAGTCACCAACCTGTTCGGCACCAATCGCAGGCTGGAGCTGGCATTCGGCAGCAGGCCCCTGGATTTTGTCAGGGACCTGGTCAATCTGGTGGAACAGTTGATGCCGCCAACTCTCTCGACCCTGTGGCAGGCAAAACCGCTGGCCATGCAGGGGTTGAAAATCGGCCTGAAAAATATCCGATCAGCTCCTATCCTTGAAAACCTGCAGCAGCCATCCCGGTTGTCCGAGCTGCCCATGCTGACCTCCTGGCATTCGGATGGCGGCGCCTTTGTCACCCTGCCCCTGGTCTATACCGAGCATCCGGACGGACGAGGCCATAACCTGGGTATGTACCGTATCCAGCGCTATGACGACACTACGACCGGTATCCACTGGCAGATCCACAAGGGGGGTGGCTACCATTACTTTGAAGCAGAGCAACGCAACCAGCCTCTGAACATGACCCTGTTCATTGGTGGACCACCAGCCTTGATGCTGGCAGCCATTGCGCCTCTGCCGGAAGACATCCCGGAACTGATGTTAGCTTCCCTGCTCCAGGGCAAAAAACTCTCCATGGCAGAAGATCCTCTGGGCGGCCACCGGTTGGTTGCAGAAGCGGAGTTTGCGGTCAAGGGAGCCGTCCCGCCCAAACTGCGGAGACCGGAAGGACCATTCGGCGATCATTACGGATACGACTCCCTGACCCATGATTACCCGGTCTTTCAGGCAACCCATCTCTATCACCGCAATGATGCCATATATCCCGCAACCGTAGTTGGACGTCCAAAGCAGGAAGATTATTTTATCGGTGACTTCCTCCAGGAGCTGCTTTCACCCCTGTTTCCCCTTGTCATGAACGGGGTGCACCAGTTGAAGACCTTTGGTGAAACAGGTTTCCACTGCCTGGCAGCGGCACGGGTCAGTAACCGTTACCCCAGAGAGGCCTTTGCTGCCGGACTGCGAATTCTGGGTGAAGGGCAGTTGTCACTCACCAAGTTTCTCATTGTCACCGACGGTCCGCTTGACGCGGCTGATTTTCCCAGGCTCTGGCAGCATGTACTGGAACGTATCCAGTGGGACCGGGACCTTTTTGTATTTGCCAATGTATCCCAAGACACCCTTGACTACACAGGACCTTCGGTGAACAAAGGTTCCAAGGCCATGATGATGGGTCTTGGTAAAGAAAAACTGCGTGATCTGCCCACGGATTTCAGCGGTAGCCTGCCGGAGGGGTGCAGCTACCCAAAGGTATTTCTGCCCGGTACCCTGGTAGTTCAGGGTAAGCCCTATGAATCAAGTGAAAATCTTGGTTCCCGTCTTGCTGCCTGGTCCGGGGTTTCCGACTGGCCGATTATCCTGCTGGTGGACTCAACAGCTGAAGCAACGATCAGTCTACAGGAATTTCTCTGGACCTTTTTTACCCGCTTTGAACCTGCTGCAGACATCCATGGCGCAGCCCAGAGTATCAGCCGTTTTCATGTCGGCCTGACCCCGCCCATTGTCTTTGACTGTCGAATGAAGCCCTGGTATACGGATGTACTGGAGGTCGATCCTGCCACAAAGAAACTTGTGGATTCCAAATACAATTCCATCGTTCCCACCCAATGGCGATGACACAGGTAGAAGCGGAGCCTCGCCGGGAACAATTGCCATTCGCGGCGAGGCGCCGCTCCTACTCTTAACTTGGCGAGGCTGAGATTGTGATGGAAGAACGGTTACAAAAGATTTTAGCCCGGGCAGGTATCTGCTCACGCCGCAAGGCAGAAGAATATATTGCTGACGGCAGGGTCACCGTTGACGGCAAAGTTGTCACTCGTCCTGGATTGAAGGTTGACCCTGAGCAGACAGAAATTACCGTTGACGGTAAGCAGGTCCGCCAGGAAGAAAAAATCTATATCCTTCTCAATAAACCAACCGGCTATGTTACGACCATGTCCGATCCCCAGGGGCGCCCGATCGTAACCGACCTGCTCCCCGGAATAGATTACCGGATTTTTCCGGTGGGCCGTCTGGACCTGGAGAGTGAAGGAGCTTTGATTCTGACTAATGACGGTGCACTGGGCAACAAGCTTCTCCACCCCAGCTTCGAAGTGAACAAGACCTACGAGGCTACTGTCAAGGGCGTTCCTAAAACAGCAAAACTGCAACGGCTTACCCGGGGAATTATGCTGGACGGCCGGAAAACCTGGCCTGCAAAACTACGAATTCTGCGCAGGAAAAAGCATGAAACTACTATTGAAGTCATCATCCATGAGGGAAAAAAAAGGCAAGTACGTAAAATGTTTCAGGCAATCGGCCATCCTGTGCTGCACTTGAAGCGAACCGCCTATGGCGGCCTGAAATTGGGCGTTCTGGGCCGCGGCAAGTATCGTTTTTTGACACAAATTGATCTCAAAAAGCTTTTTTCTTAAAAAATCCCTTTACAATCAAAAACATACCTGATTTACTTTTAATAGTTATTTCATAAGGGCTGTATTTTTAACCGTTACCGCCTAATAAACCGTTCCTGCCCGGCCTGATCGGGGATGCAGGACCAGCTGTGAAAGGGAGAAACAGCATGAATAAATCGGAACTGATTGAGGCATTAGCTGAAGAAATCAACCTGCCGATTCGTGAAGCAGCATCCATAACCAACACCATCATCGACACGATGAGTGATGCCTTGGCCAGTGGAGATTCTATTGAAATTCGCGGGTTCGGCAGTTTTGTGGTCAAAAACTATGACTCTTATACCGGCCGCAACCCCAAGACCGGGGAGAAGATCAAAGTTGCGCCTAAAAAACTGCCCTTTTTCAAGGTTGGTAAGGATCTGCGTGAACGGGTTGACCAGGCAGGAAAGCAATAAGGACTGCCTGTATCAGTCTATGATCCCGCCCACCAGGTCATAGATGTGTGCCTCGGTGATACGTACCTTTGCGATATCACCGGGGTTTGCCGTTCCCTCATTAATATACACGCAACCATCAATATCCGGGGCCTGGTAACGGGTTCTGCCCTCCAGCAAGAGATCACTCTCTCTGCTTAAACCCTCGACAAGAACCGCTTCTTCCCGGCCTACATACTGTTGTAGCTTGGATTTGCTTATTTCCGCCTGCAGTTCCATGACCCGCTGAAAACGTCGCTGTTTTTCTTCCTCATCCACCTTATCTGCAAAACCGGCAGCCACGGAGCCGTCTTCAGGCTCAAAAGGAAATACACCCACATGATCCAGCTGCCAGCGCTGCAAACAGTCTAACAGTTCTGCAATGTCCTGTTCCGTCTCTCCGGGAAAACCGATCAGCATGGTGGTGCGTAGTGCACAGTCAGGCAGAAAGCTGCGAATTTGCCTGACTAGATGTTCCAGATCCTGCTGTCCGTAGCGGCGGCACATTTTTTTCAGCACAGCATCGCTGGTATGCTGGAATGGAATATCGAGATAGGGCAGGATTCTGGGATTATCAGCCATCAGTTGCAACAGTTCGGTGCCGGTGGACACAGGATAAAGGTAGAGTAACCGAAGCCAGGGGATGTCTGTTTCGGTAAGCAGGGCCTTAAGCAGGGTAACAAGGTTGGTTTCGGGTCCGAGGTCAGAACCATAAGCGGTCAGGTCCTGGGCGATCAAGGTTAACTCCCGGACACCGGCCTCGGCAAGTGCTCTTGCCTCAGTAACCAGATCCATAATAGGCCTGGAGCGCAGATCTCCCCGGATAGAGGGAATCATACAATAGGTGCAACGGTTATCGCAGCCCTCGGTTATCTTCAGGTAGCTGCGAAATGGCGGAGTTGATAACCTGCGCGGCATTGTGCTGTTTAGAATAAAGCGGGAAGGGCGTTGAAGTACAACACCAGTTTTTTCATCCAGGCCGGTAATCAGGTCGATAATTCGCTCTTCGTCGTCAATACCTACAAAGAGATCCACCTCGGGCAGTTCCTGCTGCAATTCCTTCCCGTAGCGCTGGACCAGGCATCCGGTAACGACCAGCTTTTTTTCCGGATCCACCTCTTTATATTCTGCAAGGCGTAGAATCTCATCCACGGCCTCTTCCACTGCCGGGCGGATAAAGCCGCAGGTGTTGACCAGGAGAAGCTCAGCTTCAGCCGGATCTTCTACCACTTCATAGCCGCCCAACTCCAGGGTTCCAAGCATCATTTCGGAATCAACAAGATTTTTAGCACAGCCAAGACTTATAAGATGCAGTTTCTTCATAGGACGATTGAGGTACAGTTGGAGGACGGATTACCACGAAATACACGAAATACACAAAAACAAAAATCAAAGAATAACTACAATTAAAACGGCCAGGAGTATAAATTTAGGTTTATCCACTTCGCAAATAACAACAAGGGCTCTTCTTTATGATCCACCATCACAACTAATAACACTTTTTTCGTGTGTTTCGTGTATTTCGTGGTTCAGAATATATTATCCAACCGGGCGGCATCGCAGAGCAGGGCCAGCAGTTCCCGTGAGCGTTTTTTAAAGGCCTTGAATGAATAATGAGGCTTCCAGGGAGACTTCAGGAGTTCATCGGAGACCAGCATCACTGCAGCAAGCTGGGCTTTGCGGAATGCAGCAACCGTACAGAGGGCAGAGTATTCCATGTCCACCCCGTAGATACCCTGTGCAGCATAGTCTGTAATTTTTTCCTTTGTTTCCCGATAGGGGGCATCGGTAGTCCAGAGAGGGCCCTGCTGGAATTCAACGAGCTTATCCGTTAATACTCGGCAGAGCTCGTTTCGCAGGGTCGCTGAAGGAATGATTTCACAGTTCCTGTCGGACTGGTAATGTCGGCTCGTTCCCTCCTCGGACATTCCACTGGTCGGCACCAGGATATCCATACCATGCAGTTTTTTCTGCAGAGAGCCACACCAGCCGTAGAGGATGATCTTCTCCGCACCCAGAGCGATCAATTTTTCCAGGCACAGTACAGCCATGGGTGCACCTACTGCAGGTCCAGCCAGAAACAGCGCATCAGAATGGAACAGGATAGAGTTGAAAAGAAAAGAACGTTTCAGGCCGGCTCGGTCTGCATATTCGGCTAAACTCTGTGTATCCGAGGGATTAACAGCCAGGATGCCGGTTGTAGGCAGCCTGGGATCAGCCTTGCCTCGTTCGGGGTTTAGTATACAGGTTGTTTCCATGAAACGCTGTAATGTCAATAAAAAAAGGCTACAGCAAGAGCTGCAGCCTTTTAAAGGTAAAACCTTTTTTCGTGTTGGTCTTAGCCAAGCAGCGCTGCTTTGAACGGGTTAGCGTACAGCAGGATAAAGGCAATAACCAGACCATAAATAGCAATGGACTCACAAAGAGCCATACCAAGAATCATGGTGGTGGTAATCGCACCTTTTGCTTCCGGATTGCGGGCAACACCTGTACATGCGCCATTAAGACCAGAACCCATGCCTATACCGGCACCGAGACCTGCAAGTCCGATGGAAAGGGCAGCAGCGATACAAACCAATCCGAGATGAATGTTGTCCATTTTTCACTTCCTCCTACGTAAAAGTATATAAGTTGGCCTTCTTCTCCGTTTAACGGAAACTCTAAATCTTATTTAATATGTGTAACCTGTTATTAATGGGCTTCTTCCATGGATGATGCACAATACAACACAGCGAGCAGGACAAATACCACTGCCTGAATCACAGAGACAAGTACTCCCAGACAGAGGATAGGCAGCGGTGCAAAATAGGCACCTGCCAGCATGAAGAGCACGGAAAGCAGAATTTCTTTTGCCAGGATGTTTCCAAAAAGACGCATGGAGAGTGATACCAGACGGGCAAAGTTAGCAATTACCTCAAGAAGAAACATAAACGGTGCCATGATCGGCATGGGCCCCGTAAAATGTTTATAGTAGTTCAAACCATGATAACGAAAACCAAGTACATGGTGAGTGATCCAGACCATGATCGTCATGCCAAGGGTGATGTTCAGGTTGGAGGTAGGTGACATGAATCCGGGAATCAGCCCGATAATGTTAGCGATAATGATATAGAGGAAAAAGGTCGCCATCATGGGAAACAGCATCTTGGCCCGTTTCTCACCAAGATTTTCGGCAAAGAAGTCCATCAGCCCGCCGATGGTGACTTCCCAGAAGTTCTGGCCGCTGCCGGGTACCAGTTCCATGCGACTCATTGTCAATTTCGGAACAATAATAAGGAAGGCCATGACCAGCCAGGTATACGTCATGTACGGCTCACACAACTTCTCGAGCATGGTGGCACCGGTCGGAGTGTGAGGAACCGGCAGGCCCAGTTTGTCGAGGATAAGCGAAATAAATAAAATTGGATGTTCCATGACCTACGCTCCCTTAAAACTTTGTGCGGAAAATACCGTCCGTCCACGGGTCAGCACGACGATGATGACACTGAGCATTACCGTAGACAATCCAATAACAAGCCCTATGATATTAATATTGATCTTTGTAGTGAGCACATACAGCAACAGTCCCAGTACGACAAGACGTCCATTAAACTTGAGAATAAAGCTACTTTTTGCCAGACCTTTCAAGCTCAGTGCCTGTCCTGCGGCAGCAACCTGATCCATGAGCTGTTCAGCATCTCTTTTCAGCAGAAAAAAGCTGATGCTTGCCAGTATTCCGCCGATTAATACTGATTGTGCCAGTTTCCAGTCGATGATATACCAGCTGCCAACAGTAAAAACAGCAATAATGACCAGGTTGAACTGCTGGACCATGCGCAGTATTACTACTTCGCCATCATCCTGTTTGCCTTTATTGTCAACCGGCTCAGTCATCAGATATTTTTCTGCTCACGTCCCACAGATGTTTAAAACCGGCACCAATACCAAGCCCCAGAAAAATAAAAGTCAAATAGGGAACCGTGCGACCGTTAAACACTTTGTGATCCAGATACCAGCCTATCCCCAGACCTATAAAAATGGAGAAAACAAAAGTCATTCCGACCTGACTGTACGATGCCAGCTCCCGGAACATTGTCCTGCTCTCTTTGGACATCGTTATCTTCTCCCAAGTCCGCATGGGACATAAATTTGCATAACAGGTAGCATGTGCATGCGGCAAGTGCAATGATTTTTTTATCTTTTTGCTAATTTTTTGAATGACGATTCAGTCATATTAAGCGCTTTTTGCAAGTGAATCCGGTCATGTGCAGCCGACACAAATGCCGCCTCGAACTGGGACGGGGCCAGCCAGATTCCGGTTGCAAGCATCTGGCGGAAGTGTTGCCCGTAACGCTCGGTATCCGCTTTCATGGCTGAATTGAAATCAGTGACCGGATCGCTGGTAAAGAAACAGGTCATCATGGAACCGATCCGGTTCAGTACTGTGGGTACAGGTGCATCTGCAGCAATGGAGGTTAACTGCTCCACATAGCTGTCACTCTTTTCTTCAAGTGCTTCATAGAATCCAGGTTGACGAACCACCTTGAGCATGGCCAGCCCGGCAGCCATGGCCAGCGGATTACCGGACAGAGTCCCGGCTTGGTATACCGGGCCGTCCGGGGCGATGTTGTCCATGATCTTCTTTTTGCCGCCATAAGCACCCACAGGCAGCCCTCCGCCGATGATTTTGCCGAGACAGGTCAGGTCGGGCATGATATTGAACCTTTCCTGTGCCCCTCCCAAGGCCAGTCGGAAGCCGGTGATCACCTCGTCAAAGATGAGCACAATGCCAAGTTCTGCGGTCAGTTCACGCAGTTTCTGAAGAAATGAAATCTCCGGTACAATAACCCCCATGTTGCCTGCAACCGGCTCAACAATCACGCAGGCAATGTCCAGCTTTTCATCACGCAGGGTCGTCTCCAGCGTTTCAATATTATTATAGGGAATGGAAAGGGTGTTCTTTACAATATCATCGGGCACGCCCGGACTGCCCGGAATACCCAGGGTAATAACCCCGGAACCGGCCTTGACCAGGAAGGAATCGGCATGTCCATGGTAGCAGCCGTCGAATTTAATAACCATGTTGCGGCCGGTATAACCCCGGGCAAGCCGGACAGCGCTCATGGTGGCCTCGGTGCCCGAGTTGACGAACCGGACCTTTTCAAGTGAGGGAACAGAATCACAGACCAGCTCGGCCAGTTCCACCTCAAGGGGAGTGGGCGCACCGAAACTGGTGCCGTCCGCTGCGGTTTTGCAGATGGCCCTGACCACGTCGGGATGACCATGACCAAGGATCATAGGGCCCCAGGAGCCGACAAAGTCGATGAACTCATTGCCGTCAACATCGGTTATCATGCACCCTTCCGCCCTGGCAACAAACAGGGGGTCACAACCTACGGATTTACAGGCACGGACCGGTGAGTTGACTCCGCCGGGAATAACCTTACATGCCTTATCATAAAAAGATGATGAATGTTGTGTATTCATTGAGGACACCTGGTTATGGTTTATGGTTCTGGGTTCAAGGTTAACGGTATACGGAACGTAAATATTCGGGTAGCACCCCATCTTCGCCCGATCCGGCTTGTTCGCATATGACTCAATATAGCTCTCAAGCCGGCTTGAGCGAACCTGTGGCACTACCCAAACATTTACAACGTAGTGGTTTGGGTACCAATCGGGCACTAACCCGAATATTTACTACGGAACCTACCGTAAACCGTATACCGTTAACCGTAAACCGTTTATATAGTACGCTGCTTTTTTCTCTGTCAAAAGCAAAAAGATTACCATTATTTCTTCTGCAACCGTACTATGATTAAGGTAAATTTTTCTTGTCACCGTTAAAACTCCGGAGTAAAATGAAAAGATTATAATTAATGAATTTATTAACTTATTGTAAATATTAAGGTTTCGTCAATAATAGGTCTTGGGTTAAGGCCAAAAAGGAGAAAAACATTATGGCAAGTGACAAAGTTTTCCACGTTTCCGACAGTGAATTTGACAGTAAAGTCGTACAGAATGATCTCCCCTGCCTGGTTGACTTCTGGGCTCCCTGGTGTGGTCCCTGCAAAGCCATCGGTCCGGTTATCGATGAGTTGGCCGATGAATTTGACGGCCGGGTACAGATTGCCAAGATGAATGTGGACGACAATCCGGCAACCCCGGGTAAGTTCGGCATTCGTGCCATCCCTACCATGATCCTGTTCAAGGGTGGTGAAGTAGTCGACCAGATTACCGGTGCTGTTGGCAAGGCCCAGCTCAACGAGCTGATCAACAAGGCTGTCTGATTCGTATCATCCCAGGCAGCCTGCTTTTTCCCGCGGGCTGCCTTTTTCTTTTTCCAGGAATCAAGTTATGCAAGCTGATTATCAACTCCTCATCGTAGGTGGCGGTCCTGCCGGGCTGACTGCCGGACTGTATGCCGCCCGTGGGCGCTTAAAGGCCCTGCTTCTTGAAAAAGGCGCAACCGGGGGCCAGGTTCTGGTAACCGACTGGGTGGATAACTATCCCGCTTTCCCTGACGGCATCAGCGGCTTTGAACTGATTGACAAGATGACCGCACATGCTGATCGGTTCGGATTGGAGAAAAAATTTGCAGCAGTCAGTTCGCTGGACCTGGAAGGCGATATCAAGACTATTTCCCTGGATAACGGCGAGCAGCTGACGAGCAGTACCGTTATCCTCTGCACCGGTGCTAAACCCCGCAAGATCGAAGTCCCGGGCGAGGAAGAGTTGCAGGGTAAAGGGGTGTCCTACTGCGCCACCTGCGACGCCCCGTTTTACCGGGACCAGGAAATTGCCGTGGTCGGCGGCGGCAACACTGCCATCCAGGAGGCACTGCATCTGACTAAGTTTGCCTCCAAGGTAACGGTTATTCATCGTCGTGACGAATTGCGGGCCACTAAAATCCTGCAGGAAAAAGCCATTGCCGAGGAAAAAATCGATTTCCTCTGGAATGCGCAGGTAGGCGAGATTGTAGGTGGTGCTACCGGAGTAGAATCGTTAAACATAAATTACAAGGATGGTTCAACATCATCCCTGCCGGTTACCGGTATCTTTATTCTGATTGGCGTGGTGCCCAACAATGAGGTTCTGCCGCTTGATCAGCTTGAAACAGACAGCGGCGGCTTTATTGTCACTGATAGCGAGATGTGTACTAAACTGCCCGGTGTTTTTGCGGCCGGTGACATTCGCAGTAAGAATTTTCGCCAGATTGTCAACGCTGCCGGCGAAGGGGCTACGGCCGAACTTTCGACCGAACATTACCTGGGCAACCTGGTATAAAAGCGACCGTATTTTTTCGATCAGGATTAATCTTATGCGAACAAGTTTTTCTGCCGGTCGTACGGCTTTGTATGTCGTCCTTGTTGCCTGCTGCTTTTCACTGGCCGGTTGTGCAACCATGAAGGATATGTTCAGTTCGTGGACATTTGGCTCCGAGACCGAGGAAGAAACCTTTGAACCGGCCGAATCCCTGGCTGTTACCGGCATGGACGAATACAATGTCGGTAACTATGCTGATGCCCTGAAGGCTTTTAACGAAATCATGGACCGCCACCCGTTCAGTCCGCAGGCCATGCTGGCTGAGCTGAAAGCGGCGGACAGCCATTACTATAAGGGCGAATACGTTGAAGCCAAGACGCTTTACAAGGAGTTTGAAGAGCGACATCCCACCAATGAGGCTATTGTCTATGTCATGTTCCAGATCGGTATGTGTGATTTTGCCCGTACTGACCGAATTGATCGTGATATAAGTGGTGCCCAGGAGTCAATTCAGTCCTTTTCCCGGCTGCTCCGGGCCTACCCCAACTCTCCCTATACCCGTGAGGCCAAGGCCCGGATCCGTGCAGCCCGCGAATTTTTGGTCAACCATGAATACTTTGTCGCTGTTTTCTATGTCCGCACCAAGAAGTACGAGCAGGCCCAGCATCGCCTGAAATATATCATTGCCATGTACCCGGACTCTGCCATTTTCCCCAAGGCTGAAGCATTGCTGGCCAAAATTGATGCCGGAGAACCGCCCAGGTGGGGACTTAACAAATGGCTGCCGAATGTGGAAATGCCGGAATGGACCCAGTTCAGCTTTGGCGATGAAGAAGAGAAACCACTTCCTAAAGCAGAAAAGGTGAAAGAGTAAACAAAAGGGGGTAAGCGTCGGCGCTTACCCCCTTTTTGTTCTATTCAACTTTTTTCTAAGCCATCGATGTAAAGTCCCATGGTTTGTAACCTGAATCCTGCTATTAGCCCGCATATTTCATGAACACTTTGTTCTATGCAGCATAACATATGGAATTTTTAGTGATAATTTCGAGATTATTTCTTCTCGAAAATTTGCAAAGTGTTCACCGAAGGCAAGCCGATGCAGCCGCACCTGCTTTGTCGCTACCTGAGCAAGCATAGGCAACTATAGCTTTCTCAGGTGCTCAGCGCATCTGCAGCCACCTCGACTTGTGAAATATTCGGGTTAGGAGCTGTTCGGTAATAACTGGAACATCACCTAAGGTAACAGGTTGTATCCAAGAGAAAAAATACCAGTTGATAACGTTGCAGGATTATATAAAGACCCAGCAAGGGTATGTCTTGAACACACTGGAGGGAGATAACGGGACAATTAATTGTGTGGCACTACCCCAACTTTGTGATGTCCTATTGTAAATTACTGTGATATAAGCATGTTGGGCCGTCAGCTCGGCCTAAACACTTCAGTAACTTCAGTCTAAGTCGAATGACTGATTATCCCTGTTATGGAACAACACATCCCGCTAACCCTGCTCAGTTTTTCAAACACCGTGACATTGTTGAAACCACGCCTGCTCAGGAAGTGAGCAGTGGATAATCCGCCTAGACCGTCCCCTCAGAATAAAGTTTCTCGCCTCGCGATCAACAGGATTGCTATTTTTCATAAGTCATTCCGCACCCTGTCGGTAATTATGTCATTATACTTTCCTTGTAGGATTTTACCCAAAAGGACATTTTTTTTGGTAACAAACCGTAAGAGATGAAAAAACATTTCATTTTTTTTTACTTGTTACCTAATTGTTACCTTTGCCGATGTATAATAAAATAAAAAAGATATTTTTTTAGTATCATTGCCGGGATAGTTAGAAGGTGTTTTTCAGGAGAGGGCTGATCAAAAAGCCCCTGACTTATAAATATAAATACTAAGGAGGAATGAAGCATGGCTGGAAAAAAAGTACTACAACTTCTTCGGGAGCAGGTCGTGGGTACAAATTCAGCTCACAATCCCAACGTGTATCTTCTCAAGAAAAAAACCAAAAATGTCACAGTAAAAACATGGGGTAATACAATAAATCCCCCCGGAAATTTTGAGATTGATGAAGGGGTATATGTCGCCTTTATCGACCACATGCCTGGAGCGAATTACGAACATCGCGTACAGTACGCCTTTATTAATGAGCAAAATGAAGTAGTTCACATAGAAGAGGCTACGACTCCACCGGACGATCTTGATAATAACTTTAATAAAGTCAACCTAGATGAATAAGGGGAGGAGATAGCCATGAAAAAAATAGCAGTATTACTCTCCGGCGGAGTTAATTCGGGTTCTAACTATTCTCGTTATATTAATGATTTGAGGGAGATGTACCGAGCTCTGGTCGACAAGTATGGATATTCCAAATCAAATATTTTTGTTTTATATGCTGATGGTAGTGCCAATGATTTGGACGGTGACGGCAATAATGATATCCACTCAGGATGTAGTCTGACTGAATTGAATACTCTTTTTCAGACAACTCTTCCCGCAAAAATAAATAATAATGATTTCCTGTTTGTTTTCAGCACAAATCACGGTGGATTGACAGATGCATCAACAAGTAGGGCCAAGCTTTGGTTATGGGGTGGTTCCATTGAAGATTCAGCGTTCGCTTCTCTGGTAAACGGATTGAGTTTTAAATATTTAGCAGTTTGTATGGAACAGTGTTATGCCGGTGGATTTATAAATGATCTGGCCGGGAATAACCGCGTAATAGCTACTGCTTGCCAGCATGATGAAGTCAGCTGGGCCTGTGATTCCGAAGGCAACTATGACGAATTCTGTTACTATTGGACAGCCGCTGTACGTGGTAAAAAACCCGGCGGTCAGGCTGTTTCGGCCGATATGGATGGTGATGGCTTTCTCTCTTTGCATGATGCCTTTGAATATGCCAAAGCAAACGATAGTCGGAACGAGCATCCACAGTATTACGAATCACCTGCTGGTCTTGGTTCTCGGCTGGGTTTGTCTGGTTCCAAACAAGTAGTGCCAGTATGTCACCCAAGTGGTTCGCGACCTGTTTTCTGTCGTCCGGGAAGCCCAATTCCGAGACCGCAATGTCGTCCGGGAAGCCCAATTCCGAGACCGCAATGTCGTCCGGGAAGCCCAATTC
>JAYEKB010000185.1:0-3452 GCA_034660835.1 Thermodesulfobacteriota bacterium | reverse complement strand
GCAGGCCCGTTATGATGCTGCCCTGAAATTGCTGCAAAAACATGACGAGCTTTATGGCAACAACCTGGATTCAATGATTGGACGTGCCCGTGTCCTTGATAAACAGGGAGAACATGAACTGGCAACCGAGGCCTACAGAGCAATCCTGTTAGCCGGTTTCCGGGTACCACCGGATTTAAAGAAATATATCACAGGTAGAATGAGTCTAAGTCAATCCATGTAAACTGAAGCGAGGTAAGTCATTTCATGCACCTGAGACGACTTACGGGAAAGGTATATGATACAACGAGTTACAAACCCCGTGACGAGATACGAAGCGAGTCTATTGAGGAATACACCATGAAATATCAAATCCGTTCACTGACCATTGCCTTTGCAGCCTTAAGTCTGATGCTGCTCAGTTCGTGCGTGCACAATAACGCTCAAACTGAGGCACCACCACCGACTACGACAGACCTTATTGCCAAGGCTGCCGCGGATCCGATACCTCCCACACCGGCTCAGCTACCGGTACGCTACCAGAACCCGGGCTTTGTCACCATAGAAGATGACAAGGTGGATGCAGATCTTGCTAAAGATGAACAGGAGTATCAGATCAAGGTGGGAGCAAACATCCGGTCCACCCGTGGCCCTCAGCCGCTGTGGGATATCCTCAAACGGATGGCCATGCTTAAAGGTATGAGTGTAAGCTGGTCAAGTGATGTTGACCAGAATGTTCTGGTAGACGTTGATATCAGTGCTAATGACAACTACTACGAGGCTATTGACAATCTCCTGCGCCAGGTTGATTATTTCCATAAGGTTTCCGGCTCAACAATTATCATTAAGTACAAAGAAACAAAGACATACCACGTTGCTATGCCTTTTACACACCAGGTGTATGAAACGGCAACAGGCGGCAATGTCCTTGGCAGCGGAGACGATACCTCAAGTGTAGAGGGTACAATCCGGTTGGACAGCAGAGGAAATGAGTTTGACATCTGGCTGAATATTCAGGAAAACCTGGATGAGATTATTGCAACCTGGTCAACAACTACTTCTTCCCCTGAAACACCTGCTACTCCTGCAGCAGGTGAAGGCGAGGCAATCGATGCCGAAACGGGCCCGAGCATGGTCCAGGTGTCGAGACAAACCTCGTCTGGCGGAAACGGTTATACTATTGATAAACCGGTTGGTCTGATTACCGTGAATGCACCCAGACCATTGCAGGAAAGAATAGCCGATTATCTTGAAAACATTAAACATGAACTGTATAAGCAGGTTACCATAGAGGCCAAGATCATTGAAGTGCAGCTTGCAGACAGTTCCACCCTTGGTATTGACTGGAATCTCCTGCTGAGGAGCCTGTCGTTTGGCGGTTCGGTGGCCCTGGGTAAATCTTATGATAAGGATACAGCTGATACCACTGATAAAAACAACAGCATATCAAGAAACATCACGGATGCATTTGGCAGCAGTAGTATCTCCAATGATACTGGTACAACCAGAGAATCAAGCCAAATATATAACAGCACTATGGACACTGTTGCAGGAGCGGCATCTACTGCAGCAACAATAATGACCGGCGGTGCTTCAAATATCGCAGGCGGCATTCTCTCTCTTTCCGATTTCAACTTTGGAGACTTCCTGCATGCACTCAGTGAACAGGGAAACACCTCTATCCTGGCCAACCCGAAACTAAGTGTTATGAACGGCCAACCCGCCTTGATTACCGTTGGCAGGAATGTAACTTATATTGACAGTATTGAATCCGATGTGACATCCGGCACCACTGTTACCACCAATTACACAGTGAACACGGAACGAATCCTTTCAGGTGTCGGACTGTCCCTTACCCCGGTAATACGAGATGACAATGAAATCATCATGAACCTGGTTCCTGTCACATCAGTATTGGAAGAACCTATTGAATATCGACAGGTAGGCCTTGGAGAGGTCGGTCTGCCGATCATAAATGTTCGCGAAATGAGCTCCATGGTTAAGGTACAAGACGGCGAAATGCTGGTCATCGGTGGTCTCATCAGTACCGTGGAATCCACGGAGGGAGAAAATCTTTTCCCGGGACTTGCTAATGTTCCGGTTCTAAAATATCTCACCGGTTTTGAGACAAAGGTAATGAGAAAACGTGAACTGATCATTTTACTCAGGCCGCGCATTATATGATGATACCCTGGTATTATCTCTTACATAGACTTATGACATTTTGTTCAGGAGAGAACGTATGAAAGTAATCAGATATATTGGCATTGGATTACTCTTGACAGGAATACTGTCCGGTTGCGCCCAGACGACGGTTGAAACGCTGAAGGTTGCAACGCCGGCTGCCCCCAATGCCGCCGGCAAGGGAATGACTGCTGTAATCCTGCCGTTTGCGGATTACAGTTACGCCGACGACCTTGAATCGGCCCATCGGCGAAACATGGCAATTACTGAAGCGTTGACCGATCAGTTGGTCAGCAACGGTTTCAATCTGCCGATCCAGGAAGATGTGTTCCATTACCTGGTCAATGAAGAAATTATAAGCCTCGCAGCATACGATGGGGGCAGGAGTATTTCCCTGTCCTATGAATTAGAGGACGATGACTGGTCAGGCGTAATGAAAGACCATATCAAGCATTACATTGGCGAGTCAAATGAAGGCAGACATGAAAGCGTTGCTGAAAGTCCGGGTACGCATGGCCTTAGCGCGCAGGCCGTGGTGAAAATCGGACGGACCTTTGGTGCCGACTATATTATCAGGGGCCGTATTCTGGAGTTTAACACTCGCCAGGAGCACACCTGGTCACCCTTGAAACGGGGCATCATCCCATTTGCTGTCGGATCTACCAATCAAGCCTTATTCGGTTTTGCCGACTCTGATAAATATGATGACTGGGGACACATGCTAACTGCAGGCACCGCGGGTGCAATCATTGGTTATAATGTAGAGGGTCCCTGGAATACGGGCAGCTCAGGGGCAACTGCCAACACCCTTTTCTGGGGAGCGGTTGGAGCAGGCATAGGACACATGGCAAAACATGGCGGCCGTACAGATCAGGCTGTGGTACAGATGCGCATCTGGGTACAGGACGCGTACAGCGGCAACGTTGTCTGGACCAATCGTGTTGATGTCAAGGTTTCACCTGAATCCGTCATGGCAGACCGCCAATACGATGCACTGTTTGACAGCGCCATTACCCAGAGCACAACAACGCTCATGAACAACTTTGTTACAACTGCTCTATAACCTGCAGTAAAAAAATACAATCTAAAAAGCCCTGTCTCGTCATTAACGAGACAGGGCTTTTTTTTCCTCTTCCCTTCTTTTCTCTGGTTCCCAAGCTCCAGCTTGGGAACCAGAGAAATCCTGTAGGAGGCCAGTCCTCTGGGCGATTATTGGCCTATGATAGAAAATATTGCAATTTATATCGCCCTGGGGACAGGACTCCTACAATAAATACAACCTCACAATA
>JAYEKB010000184.1:0-3458 GCA_034660835.1 Thermodesulfobacteriota bacterium | reverse complement strand
CGATTTTCAATTACAAAATCCTCAACGTAGCCATGCTACGCCTCCGGTTTTGTGCAATCAAATCGTACAAATCTAACCCAAATCAGAGCGCCTAAATGCAACACTTATTTCTTAACAGGCCCTTAGGGTGAAAAAAGGAGTTTCCACCCGCAGGAAGCATTGGGATTTTCAGTCATTAAGATCCCGTATCCACTGTTCAACCTGTGCCGGAGTAGGCAGCAGGCCTGCGCTTTTTAGCCTGCCGTTGATCATCAGGGCCGGTGTCATGAGTACTCCTGCCCGCCCTATCTCGTCAGGATCATGGATTTGTTCGATGTCGGCAGCTATTTCCATCCGGTCAAGGACTTCAATGAGCAGGGTCTGCAAACCGTTGCAACTGATACAGCCACTGCCAAAGATGCGGATGATCAGGGTATCACCATCTGATTGTTCCGGATTACAGTGCTTGCGGTATTCAGTCAGCAGTGCCTGCCGGTATTTTTGAGCATTGTCCGGCGGAATATAGTTTTTATCGCTGATCTGCTCAAAGATGAAATCCACAGCCTGTGTTTCTTCCATGTTTTCAGCAGCGGCATTATTTATTGCCCTGTCCAATCCAACAAGACCAATACTAGTAGAGCCAATGCGTATGAATCGTGATGTTGCTGCATCCATAATGTGCTTTTGTGGTAAGGGGTCACAGGCACCACATCTTCGTACGATGGCGACAGACTGCATGCTATAGCGGTCTGTCGCCATCGTACAAATCTGCAGCACCTGTGATCCCTTACAGAAGAGGTCGAGGTAAATCATGACACACGGTTACATGCCTTGTGATCAGATACCTTTAGTGTTATTTGTTTTGGGGCGCTTGTGATGTTTACGTTTGAGTTGCCTGGAAGGTACACAATCAGGGTGCAGGCGTAAAGGGGAAAGAAACTGAACGACTCACGGACGGAAGAGGGTTGAGCTGGAAATTAACGGGAAATATCAATCGGCTACTGGTATACTGATAATATGGTGTTGGAAAAAACAAAAGACCTTTCCTGCAGGGCTGCGGCAGGCCTGTTCCCAGTGGGTTTGTTGGACAAGCTTGCTGCGGTGCATGCAGAGTTACCCGGTGATCTATACATGACCGGCGGTACGGTGCGTGATTTGCTATTGGGCAGGCAGCCGGCTGATATTGACTTGACCGTTGTCCATCGGGCAAAGCTGTGGGCTGATCGGCTGGCTCATTGTTGCGGCGGCACCTATGTCGAACTTGGCCGGGAAGAGGACGCTGCCCGGGTGGTCTGGCAGGGGGTGGATGTGGATTTTTCCTCGTTTCGCGAAGGTGCAGACTCGATTGATGAGGAGCTGCATAAGCGCGATATTACGGTTAACTCCATGGCACTTCCTGTTCATGGGCTGTTGCATGATCCGTCCTGCAGCAAGCATGAAACCTTGCCGCTCATTGATCCGGTCGGGGGGAGACGGGATCTTGATCAGCAGCTGATCAGGATTACGTCCAGGAACAGTTTTAACAGTGATCCTTTGCGAATGTTGCGGGTATTTCGTTTTGCAGCCGTCCTGGGCTTCTCGATAGATTCTGATACACTGCAACTGGTTCACCAGCACCGGCAGGAGATCGAACGGGTTTCTCCGGAACGGGTGGCTCATGAACTTGATCTGATCATGGGCTCCAACAGAGCACACTGGGCATTTACCGGTATGTGTGATTGCGGACTGCTCTGGGAGATCCTGCCTGAACTCCAGGCCGGGGTGGGTATGGACCAGCCAGCCAGTCATCATTTGGAGGTGTTTGATCATTGTTTGGAGACCCTGCATCAAATGGAACTGGTGTTGGCGGACCCGGCAGGCTATTTTTTCGGGAATGGTGAGGTCATGGAAAAATACCTGCAACCAAACCGGCGTATTGAGCAGTTAAAATGGGCGGCCCTGTTCCATGATGTGGGCAAGCCTGCAACCTATGGCATTAATGAGGATAAGGGAGGCCGGATTACCTTTTATAACCATGACCTACAGGGTGCTGACATCTTTACCGGACTGGCCCGGCGTTTGCGCTGGTCGAGTGCAGATACCACGGTTGTTGCCCGTCTGATTGCCGGCCATATGCGGCCTTTTTTCCTGGCCAATAACCAGCGCCAGGGAAGCTTAACCCTGAAGGCCTGCCTGCGCCTGGTTAAATCCATTGCTGAACATCTGTCCGGATTATTCCTGCTGGCAATGGCAGACGCCCTGGCAGGAAAAGGGGAGGGTAGCCCGGAGGCAATAGAGCTGGAAGTTTCCGGCCTGTTTGACAGGCTGTACCGCGTAGAACAGGAAAATGTGGCCCCTGTGCGTGCCGCTTTACCTCTGATTACCGGCAACGATCTCATAAAAGAGCTGCATCTCAAGCCCGGCCCTGAGTTTTGCAGGATACTTACATTGGTGGAAGAAGCACACATGGAACATAGTATCAGCACCCGCAAGCAGGCTTTGGCCCTGGCCAAATCAGAAGCCGGAAATCAGAAGCCAGAAGACAGAAGCCGGAAGACAGAACCCGGAACCCGAAACCCCGAACTCTAAACTTTTTTCTCCATGCGCAAAGAACAGGATTATTATTTTAAAAAGGCCAAACAGGATAACTATCCTGCCCGCTCTGTGTATAAGCTTGAAGAGGCGCAGCAGAAATATAAATTTTTAAAGAAAAAGCAGCGCATTCTGGACCTTGGCTGTCATCCCGGCAGTTGGAGCATGTACGCCTCAGCCATTGTTGGTGCCCGAGGCGTAATAGTGGGAGTTGATCTGCAGCACACTGATATTCCCGGCCAAAAAGACAATGCTGAAATCCACTGGCTCTGTTATGATGTCTATACGGATGAGCTGGTCACGGAACTGAAAAAACAGTGGCCGGGTTTTCATGTGTTGATCAGCGATATGGCACCCAGGACCACGGGCAGTCAGTTTGCTGATCACCAGCATTCCCTGCGCCTTGCTCGCCGGGCCCTGGAGATTGCCGCGTTGCTGCTGCATGAAAAGGGCAGCTTTTACTGCAAGGTTTTTCAGGGTGCGGATTTTCCTGGATTTGTTCAGGAGTGTAAAGCCCTGTTTGAAACCGTTAAGGTGGTCAAGCCGCAAAGTTCCCGTAAGGAGAGTCGCGAGGTGTTTGTTCTGGCTCGGGGATTTAACAGGACAAAGGCCGCGGCGTGGGCGAGAAAGACAGGCTGAAGGCTGTGAGACTGTAGGGGAGAGAGGGAAATAGGGGACATACCCAATTTTCCTCGGATATGAGCAACGGTTAACTACAAATTTTTCAGCGGGAAAATTCTGGTCTGTCCCCTATTTCCTATTGAAAGCCTTTGTCATTCAGTCCAACAGGTTGGAATGATAGGAAAATATTGAAAACAGGTGGTTGCTGACAGCCTACAGGCTAAACAGCTAATTAACCTGAACATGATGGAGATTTGACAGTGTCCGGACATTCTAAGTGGAGCACC
>JAYEKB010000183.1:0-3470 GCA_034660835.1 Thermodesulfobacteriota bacterium | reverse complement strand
ATTCATATGGAACTGATGGACGCCCTGAATCAGATCAACATCTACAGCGCTGATATCGCAAAGAAATTACTGAAAAGCGGTTTACTGGCAGGGGGGGAGAATGTGGATCACAACACGGATAATGTCAAAGACGAGTCTGAGCCTGCATCAAAGTAATTAAACGGTACTTTGTCTCAATTATTCAAGGAAATACACAATGGGCATAGAGATAGAAAGAAAATTTTTGTTAACCGGAAATGATTGGCAGAAGCTTGCCGGGGGAACAGCCTATCGCCAAGGTTATCTCAATTCACAGAAGGAACGAACCGTGCGGGTTCGTACCATTGAAGATAAGGGATTCCTGACTATCAAGGGGATCAGTGTCGGAGCAACCCGGATGGAATACGAGTATGAAATACCGTTGGAGGATGCCAATGTCCTGCTCGATGAGCTGTGTGAGAAACCGATCATTGAAAAAAACCGCTACAAGATTGAGTATGCCGGTTTTATCTGGGAGGTGGATGAATTTTTCGGTGAAAATGAAGGGCTGATCGTTGCCGAGATTGAACTGGAAAGCGAAGACCAGCAGTTTGAAAAGCCTCAGTGGATTGGTGAGGAAGTAAGCGGGGATCCGCGTTACTTTAACTCCAATCTCATTAAGAATCCCTATAGCAGTTGGGATAAATAGTTTCTGTGTAGCCCGGTCCCCTGGGCACCTACAGGATATTATAATAAATTATGTAATTACAGAACCACCAGCGGTGATCAAGAGAAACATAATGACTGTTTATGATGTAAACAAGGCTACCTCGGCGGCTGATGCCGAGCAGATAGTGCCCAGAGCTGAATTCCGCGTTTTTGGCCAGAATATTATCGATATTGTTAAACCGGCCATGTGGAAGGCCCATGCCACACTGTTCAAGGTCCGTCAGAGCGGTGAAACCTACATTTTATCCAGGCACACTAACGAGGCCAATGTCAAAATTCGTAACGGGTTACTCGATATCAAGATCAAGGTTGGTGAAACCCAGTCCGGTTACGATATTTTCCAGCCGCGCGGTAAGTTTCAATTTCCGGTCAAGCAGGATGAACTGGCGGCCATCCTTGAAAAACTTCGATCTAAGATAGAATTCAACCAAGATAGCTATACCTTTGACAACTTCCTGAAACTAATCAGAACCACTGACGATATCGCAAGCGTGGACGTCCATAAGCAGCGGCACGTCTTCTCAGTTGACGGCGTCATCTGCGAGTATGGCAAAATCCTGTTCAACGGAGCAATGGTTGAAACCACCTGTGTGGAAAGCGAAGATTACGCAGCCATGGAAAAGGTTATTGACAAGCTTGAAATCAGCGACTTTGAAAATGTTAATTATCTCAAGGCGGCAAAACGCGTTGTCGGAATGGAAGAGTAGTAATGTCAGTTTATCTTTGAGGTCACGCTGAGCCATCTAACTGTTGTTGAACAGGCTGAACAGGCAGATGGTTCTCCTCTTTTTTACCTGGCTGCTATACAGCAAGCACTGACATCACAAAAAAACACCCGACTGCACCTTTTTCCGTGAAAGGGGTGTAAACAACGCTACAGTTCAGTCCAGTACTCCTCCGGCATTTCCTTTGCCAGTTCCAGGGCACCATCAGCACCGCCAAACAAAGGATCGTCAACAACCTGTACCTTGGTCGGACCATATTCACCAATGGTCTCCTCAAGGTATTGGACAAGCCCGCGGATCTGGCTCCCTCCGCCGGCCAGGATGATATTTTCCCTGATAGCATCCTGGTATTCCGGATCAAACTTGGCAATAAGCTCCAGAGTTGACTCCACCATGGCAGGCAAAATACTCTCGCAGGCCCGTTTCATTTCTTCGGTAATGTTATGGACCGTGGATTTGCCGGCCACTGGAATTTCAACCTCAACGTCCTTATCGACTGTGCCGACAAAACTATGCTCTTCTTTAAACCGACGTATCATATTCAGGTTGAAGTCAGCTTCAGGATAGCGTTCTTTGAGAAAGGTGAAAAGCTGCTGATCGATGTAGTCACCGGCAGTGAGCACGGTGCGCTGATCCTCCTCGGAGGGTACGGTTCCATGCATAATGCAGAAGTCTACAGTTCCGGCACCGATATCGATAACCAGGGCATTATCCAGGGCACCGACGCCATAGGCCACGGCAAAAGGTTCTGAAACTACAAAAAGCGCATCTGAAAACTCAGCCACCGCTTTCTTCAAGGCTACTTTATTCACTTTGAAAGATTCCGCCGGTACCCCGACAACGGCCCTGATTTTTGCATCCCTTTTGGCAGGCTGAACCAAATTAATCAGATGACGAATCAACTCCTTAACCGCCTCCTCGCCCCGTGCTGTTCCCTCTTTAATCACACCATTTTTCAGAGGACGATACATCTCCAAAGACAGTCTGTGCTGCACAGCCTCTTCACCAAAAAGTATAGGTTTTCCCACAACTTTTCTGGATATAAAATCCCTGGGCCAGCCGACATAACTTTCAACCCATTTTTTTTTGCCGTTATCAGCGGAAATAGCACTTCTTGATGTTCCAAGGTCAATGCCGACCAGTAGTTTTTCGTCAGCTGTTGTTTTTGCTGATTTTTTCGCCATTATCATCTCCTTTCACTACCTGTGTATGTCTTTGGGTAAGATAGCGGCTTATTCCCTCTTCCAGGGAAGAGGTAATTTTCTCTCTATAAGCCGGGTTATTCAGGTTTGTTTCCTCTTCACTCTTGCTGATGCATGAAATCTCCACCAGCACACTTGGCGCATCCACACCAAGCAGAACCACAAACGGGGCAATTTTAATCCCATTGTCAGCTATGACTCTATCATATTTTTCCATATTGGAAAAGAGGCTGTGCTGGATAGTTGAGGCAAGGGTGGCTGATTCCTGCTCTTTCAGCACATCACCGATTTTTTTGATCATGTTCTTGAAATCTCCGGTCAAAAGCTCGGAACCTCGATTCTCCTGTTCAGCAAGACGCAGGGTGTACAGGTCTGAAGGAGGTCCGAAATAAAAGGTCTCGGTGACGTTGAACTGTTTCTGCGGCAGGGCATTGATATGAAGTGAGATGAACAGGTCGGCTTTGTTCAAATTCGTAAATTGTACCCGGTCGGCAAGGGACATGAAAGTATCCGTATCGCGGGTAAGTAGAACCATGTATTGACCACTTTGCATGAGTTGATCCCGCAGGCGAAGGGCAATATCTAAAACAATATCTTTTTCCCTGGTCCCGTGGCTGCCGATGGCACCGGGATCCCTGCCCCCATGCCCGGGATCAATAACAATAGTTTGAACATCAAGTCCAAAAACAGAGCTGAGTCGAACCTGGTCATGGTTAAGAAGAAGGTTATAATCCAGAATCTGTAGTTTGTTGAACTTTCTTAAAACATAGCACAATTACGAACTATGATATAATTTTAATGACTATCGGTTACTGACACAAAACTCTGAACGGTCTCCAATCTTAGATTTACAATG
>JAYEKB010000182.1:10141-13996 GCA_034660835.1 Thermodesulfobacteriota bacterium | reverse complement strand
GTTTAATTTTTTGTACTTTTTTCTTGTTCTCTTTAAAGCATCGTAATTATAAGAAGATAATATTTTTGTGGTCAGCGGCCAACCCGGAAGATGGCACAGGTGGCCAATTATTTCCGGCAGCTCACCGGATTGTCTACGCCCAGGTACTCCCGCATCAGGCCGCCGCCTAATACGGCAACGTCTTCGTCCCGCCCCGTATTGCTGAGAATGGTAAGGCTGTAGTATCTGCTGTTGATGTTAAAAACGGTGACATGGTTACGGGCCTTGATGGCAGCATGTTTGATGGTGTCTTTGCTCTCATTGGTTCCGTGATAGGTGCCGGTCTTACCGGCGATATAGATGGTCTTGGGAGTATACTTGTTGATTTTTTTCCTGCCGGTTCGGGTGGCGTGCATAATCTTCCACAGTATCTCCGCCCCTGGATAGCGGTTATGGTAGGTATCAAAAAGAAATTGTGCCACGGCCAGGGAGTTGAGCTCGTTACCGTGCAGACGGCTGCCGTCCTGCCGGGTCATCCAGCCTTGAAACGCCCGCAGGTTTTCATAGCCCATTTTCTCTATAAATGCATGTACCTCCTGTCTGCCTGAGTCATCACTTCCATTTGTACCGGTTTGACGCTGCAGTTCTTTCCAGGCAGGGTTACTGGATCGAACGATCATCCTGGTCATCAAGAGCAGCTGCTTTTTGCTGATTTCACCATTTTGTTTGTCAAGCAGGGCAGCAGCAACAAATACCTTGGATGCCGAGGCTCCGAAAAAGACCTCGCCTGCGTTTGCACTGCTGGAAAGGATTTTACCGGTTTCCAGGTCGCTTAAGGTCCACTGTATAGAGGAGTTGTTTTTCAACCGGCAGTACAGTTTTTGTTGTTCCATTCCAAAAATCGCCCCGCCTCCTCGTTTACGAAACAGCAGCTGTCGGACTTCAGGCCCGCCAAAGGAGCGCAGGTTGGTGCCGCTTTGCAGAGTAAAAAACTGCTCGTCATTTATTATTGGGTCATTAGCCCCGTAGCAGGAAAACGGGAGCAGCAGGGAGAGCAAGAGGAAAAAAAAGGGCATGCGTGTGGAGAGGCAATGTGGTCGGTTGGGATAAGTATTGTATTTCATGGTGTCGCTCAATATTTTTGTTACACCATAGAGCAGTGTAACGAGTGGGATATGAAAGTGTTCGTCATTTTCTGGTTACACCGCTCTGCGGTGTAACGAATATACAGGCACTCTGCGCCACTACATTACCAGGCAGTAAATACCTCAATCAATCCCTTGCCACCGGCATAATTACACGCACTTGACCATCGCCAGTGCTCGGGTTCATTCACATAGCCCCGTTTAACCGGGTTTTGATGAATATATTCCAACTTCTGCCGTAACATATCCTCACCAACAATGACCTGCGGGTGCGAGCCTTCCTGCCAAAGTTGGTGTAATCGATCATAGCGCTGTGCCTTATGGGATAATCGAAGCCGTTTCAGGAACATTTCAGCACTTTTCATTTCGAGCAGATCAATAATTCGACGAGCCGTGTACGATTTGAATCTGCTCCAGACTACAGGAAGATTGTCAGCTTCGGCAACTGCATGCAGGTGATTTTCCAGGATCACAAATCCATATAATTTCAGCTCATGATTGCGTTGTTGATATTTCCAGGAGTCGAGTAGGATTTGAACCACCTCCTGCCGGGTGAAGATGGGTAGCCATTCCACTACCGTGCAGGTCAGGAAGTGAGGATGATTGGGTTCTGCAAAGGTATAACGGCTGCGGGACATTTATTCTTGTGGTTTTGGCGCAGAGCGCCGGAAGTGTGCGTTACACCGCAGAGCGGTGTAACGAGTTATATTCCTTGTTACACCGCTCCGCGGTGTAATGCCCTTATACCAGGCGCTCTGCGCCGAAATAGTTATTCCCCTGCCGGGTAATCCTCTCCGGCCTTACGCAGCTCTCTGATATCGGGAATATCCTTAATGCTACTCATCTTGAAAAACTGGAGCCGAAACGGTTCCATCTCTGCCTCATAGAGTGAGATTCTAGTATATTCCTGTCCCGCCACAGCCAGTTTGTCAACAAAACGCCCATCACGGATAGTGTCAAAATAACCGCGGCCATCTGCATCATATTTCAGGATGCCGCCGTACAGCCATTGATAATAAGGCCTGCGGTCCATGGGTGTCCGCAGTTTGCCCGGCTTTTTGTCTTTCAGTGTGTAGGCTACATAGTAACGTACACCCATGACCTCCGGTTCAAGATCGCCATTTATATCAAATACATCAAACAGGCAGGACTTGTTAAGATAAAAGACAATATTGTAAATATCTTTTTCACCGGCCGGCAGCAGCTGGCGCAGTTCCAGGATATGGCCGCCATTGACATGGGTGCAGCCGTGTGACATGGGGCCCCGGGACAGCAGCCACAGGTAACGATAGTCTTTGCCATCCCGGCTTTTGATCCCTGGTTTTTTGAGTTCGTCAGGCAGGAATTTGGTTTTTGTAAAGTCCATTGTCCACCACAGGGTATGGAATGAGTTGTGCAATTTTTTGCCCACGTGCATGTATGGAATCCAGGGAAACCAGGAGTAGATGGAGATCTCCGGGATGTGATCCACGGTTTTGCTGCGCTGATGGGTGGTCAATGTCCACTTGCCGGGAGTCGGATACATGGGGATTTTTATGCCGCCCCTGCAGGTGGTGTAGCTGTTAAAGGTGCCGATGGGGTAGAGGGCGGTAAATTCGTAAAAATTGAATTTGTTGTTTTTCCTGGGGTAGATCCTGCCTGATATCCTGTCCAGCAGGGTCAGGTAGCTGGGGGCAAGCGTGTTTGTATCACCGCCTTCTGCTGCCAGTTCGATCAAGTCTTCAAGTTGGCTGGCGGTTTTCTTGTCCAGGCTGGTCAGCCAGAGGCGGGTGGGCAGCATTTCATTGATGATGGTCAGCTTGCGTTTTCGGTTAATTTCTGCAAAGTCAGCCGCTTCAAGAAAATCCAGCCAGTGCTGGATAACTGCTTCCACCGGGGTAGTAATATGAAAAATCCTGCCCGGATTGCGGTGGGTCATGATGAGCAGGTTACGCCGGATAATATCCTGCCGGGCCATTTTAGGTTCAACGGCTTCCACTTCTGCCAGTCCTTTGACGACCTTTTCAAATTCTTCAAAGGCCGAGTTCTGGGTAAGAAGCAGTTCTCCATTATCTATCATTGAGCGATAGGTGATGTAGCGGGAACGTATATCACGGACATAGGCCTCCAGTACTTCATCAGACAGGACCAGTGTCGCCCGCAACTGGTTGCCCCGGCCGACATGCAGATGCAGTCGTTTTGGGTCACGGCTGCGGGGGGCAAACCCGGTGTAAAACGCGGGTTCATATTTCTGGTAATAGATGGAGCAGGTTTTCAAATCCAGGGGACGGTCGTGGCCTTTGTCTACAGTCGTAATCAGATCCAGAGGACGGTCGAAAGTATCCTCATTGTCTTGTGCAGCAGATGGTGTAGTGCTGACTGCAGTACTCATGATAAGCAGGAACAGAAAAAATACTCTTAGTATATAGGGATGTTGGTTATTCATTAGCAAGCAATTATAATAACTTAAGGTAAATTTGTTAAAACCACAGAGGGCACAGAGAACACAGAGAAAAAGAAAAAATGAACGTTTCCTCTCTCTGTGTTCTCTGTGCCCTCTGTGGTGAAAAATACTGTAATTATCGTGTTACACAAAGAGGTTATACAGCATCGGCAAGCTGAATCTTACTGCAGAAACAGATTCTTCATCACAGTTTCATGACCAATGCCGACCCTGCGCAGTTCCCGGTTAAAGGTAAATCCTTTGGGAGACTTGAAGTCTGCAGGTTTTAGCTGGTAAAATTGTATTTCA
>JAYEKB010000182.1:4160-10041 GCA_034660835.1 Thermodesulfobacteriota bacterium | reverse complement strand
TTACTGCAGAAACAGATTCTTCATCACAGTTTCATGACCAATGCCGACCCTGCGCAGTTCCCGGTTAAAGGTAAATCCTTTGGGAGACTTGAAGTCTGCAGGTTTTAGCTGGTAAAATTGTATTTCATCCGGATAGTACTCAGACTCATACAGGGGTTGGTTTGCAAAGGTCTGTGCCTCTTTGGCTTTTTTCCCGACAAAACGACAGGTTTGAGTGTCTTTAATGACCGCACTGTCATCACTGTTGTAATTGACATTATCGCCGTACAGCCAACCGTAAAAATCCTTGCGGTTGTTCTGTGCATAGGCGTTTGTCGGGGTATGGCCCTTGCCGGCAAAGGCCAGGTAATACTTGATGCCCATGACCTCGGGAGTGCCGTTACCGTCAATGTCAAAGAGTTCATAACACTGGGGAAGGTTGCGAAAGGTGGCCACCTTTTCCAGGAGATCACTTGAGGACGGCAGCATATGGCGCATTTCGCTCATGCCGCCGGACGGCAGCCTGGTGCAGCCGTGTGATGCCGGGCCGCGGCTGGCAATCCACAGGTTCTGGTAGGCCTTTTTTGGATTGCGTTCGCCGGGAATATGTTTCCACTCTTTGGGTACAAACCGGGCCGCATTGAGCTGGGTACGCACCCCGGCATTATGAAATGCATTGTAATATACACCGGTGGCATGCTGGTACTGGAGCAGGGGAATAAAACCGTAGCCCGGGTTTGTGGACAAATAATCCACCATGCCGAGCTGTCCCCGTCCCTGTTTGCGGGGGATAAGATGCCAGATACCTGTAACACCAAAGGAGGATAGTTTCCACTGTTTGTACTTGACCATGGCCTGCAGAGTACCCACGGGATAAATCCGGGTGAACTCCACAGCGACAACATTGCCGTTCTTGACCGGATAATGGCCCAGGGTGGCAGCTTGAAGAAACTCGGCAGCCTTAGCCGTAAAGGCCGGATCATCAGGCCCCGCACCCTGCCAGGCAAGAGTGGCTGACGCTTCCAGCAGCAGCAGTTGCTCCGGGGTTAAGCTGTAAAGATTAACCCTGCCGGGCAGGATTGCATTGACTGCGTCAAGACGGACAACTTCATCGGTCAGTCCCTGTTCCTTGATCCCTGACAGGTGCTGGTGCCAGGAGCTCAGGACTCTGCTCAGCTCCATCCGGATGGGGAAAACCCGGCCCGGATTGAGTGTTGCCATCAGCTCTGCTGATTTTTGGCGAAAGGTTTCCGGATCAAGGGAAGCTCTTGATCCGGCCAGATCTTTGACCCCGCTCTGCTCAATGGAGGCTGTAAAACGTTCATACTCCTTGTTTACCCGCAGGGTAATAATTCCCTTATCCAGCAACTGCTGATAGGTGTTGTAGCGCAGGAGAAGATCGTCGGCATAGTTGTCCAGCTCATCCGGGCCCAGTACCAGGGTTACCCGCAGCTGGTTGCCGCGTGAAAGCTGGATATGTGGCCGACTGGGATCCTGGGTTCTCGGGGCAAGTCCGGTATAAAAAGAAGGCTCGTACCAGTAAAATAAAACACCATGCGGCATCTTTGTGCCGTCCCAGACAATGGACGGGTCGCCTCCAGCCTGCGCGGTCGGAGCAAAACCTGGTCCGGCCAGCATTATGCACAGCAGTGGCAGGAAGAAACCTTTTTTAAGAGTTTGTGCAGAAAACATTGGATTCCTCTAAGTATCGATTGATGTCACGGTTATTTGATGGCGTCGTCCAGCGAGATATTGCCGCTGTTCTTTTTGATCTCTTTGTCAAGACCGGCAAGGGCCGGAATATTACTGAAATCCTCGTTGCCGATGAACGGACGACACTGGAAGAGCCACAGCTTGCCCTTTGCAAAGCCGTACTCAATATCCCAGGCCTTGGGGTTGCCGTTCTTGTCCAGTGCGGGCTTGAAGTTCTTGCGGATCGTAAGCCCTGCCCGGGTAATGGCCTTGACCTCTTCCGGGCTCAAAACGTATTCACGCCCGGTTGAGGGAACAATTCCGGTGCCGCTGCCCGGGGTAACCAACCGTCGCCAGGGCGATTTGAAGGTAGTGACCAGCTTAACGCCGTCCGGTGACCAGAGCAGGGTCTCGGTGGGTGTGCCGTCCACTGCGCCGCCTACACCTTCCGAAGTACCCAGCAGCATCTTGGTCTGATCGCCGGTATTGATATCTGCTGTAATAAGCACTCCGGAAGCCTCACTGGGAATGGATTCCAGCAGAACCACCGAGGGCAGCACCCAGAGCGGCTCATCGATCAGGGTCTGGCGCCAGGAAAAGGAGCGGTAGGTAAAGGGCGAGGCCCATACCTTTTTCAGCCCCTGGTAGATGTCGTCCAGAGAACCAATGTTAAAGATGGTCAGGTTGAGGCCGGCGCCGTTAAAGTTGGGCTGGTCTTCGACATTGGTATCGCTGCGGACAAACAGGCCGACCGTCTGGCTGGGATCATCTTTTTTGAGCAGACCAAGTTTGGCCAGATCATCACGGATGGCTTTTTTCAGCTCCGGCGACAGTTTGTTGTTCTCAAGAGTGTAGCGGATCACCTGCAGCCGGGGCTTGATCCAGGCGGCAAGCTTGGCGTCGCTGGTTCCGGCCGGAACCATCTTGCCGAAAAATTCCGCATAGGTCTCTTTGGCAAAATCATCGAGTAACCGGCCTGATTCGGCAATGTGTTTACCGGTCAGTTTTTTGGGAACCATGATCTTGGCGCTTTTGTAAAACTGGTAATAGGCACCAAAGGGGACGGCTACACCGCGGGCAACATTGTCGGGGAACAGATGCTTCAGTTCGCCGAGATAGGCTGCCTTGGGCCCGGTCTTGTGACCTGAGTCAGACCGCCGCAGGTCATCAAGAGAGATGGGCTGCCAGTGTTCAATGTCCAGCCGGCTCGGGTCAATGTGGAGCCGGGCCTTGCTGGTGGACATCTTGCCGTCGCCGGTACGCTTCCGGCTGCGGGTATACTCTTTATACATGACCTTGTCCTCGGCTGTCATGTCGGCTGCACGCTTGAGATACACGCGTCCGCCCGGGGTGACAATGAAGAGGACCTTGTCGTTGTTATGTTTTTTCAGCACCTCATAGGGTGATGTGCCCACAACCACATTGGGAATGCCCAGGGCCCGGGCCAGCAACTGTACATGGGAGACCACATTGCCCTCACCTCGGGTGATGATACCGGCGGCCGGCTCCAGGTCTGCCGGGGTGTCGGGCAGGGCAATAATCTTGTCACGGCCATACTGTGCATCCACATCCACGACGGCCAGATCGCCAAAGGCAAGACCGGAGTTCAGGGCACGTACTCCCTTGGTAAACTCGGTATCAAAGAGCAGGTGGCTGATCTTCTCCTGACCGGAGACAAAGTCTTCCAGTTTACTGTAGGCCATTCCGTACAGGAGCATGGGGGAACTGCGTACGATATCATCGGTAATCTTTTGGATATCCGGGATCAGGTAGCTCCAGGCAGGCCAGACTTCGCCAAACCCGAGCAGTGCCCCGGCGTGGGACCATTCAATGACCTGCTGTACTTGTTTGAGGTTTGCGGTAAACTCTTCCCGGTTCCAGTTCTTTTTGGCCAGCATTACATCAAAATTTTCAGTAATGGCTTTACGCTCACGTTCCGAAATCAGGCCGGTTCCGTAAGTGGCATTGGCCAGGGCCCGCAGCAGTTGCAGGGACTGTCTGACCGTTTCTGGTCCGCCTTCATCCATAAGCTTGCTGCCCAGGCTCTGGATGACGGCCGCCCCGGTTACGTTGATACCGAACAGTTTGCGACTGTCAGGAGGGGTGACCTCCTTGTTGGCAACCGCATGTCTGGACAGGACCATGAGTTCTGCCATGGTGGTGATTATTTTAACCGGATCATCAGTTTTATGGTTGATGAGTTTTTCGAGTAATTCCTTAACCGCGGCATCAGAAAGCGCATCGATCTGGGGGCCGAGGATGGACTCATCAAGCGAGGTGAGTTTCGTAATATCAGCTATCAACTCATTGATTTGACCCTTCTCTTTCTTTTTGGAAGCGAGAAGTTTGTCCCGGTAGTCAGCAAGCAAAGGAAGCAGCGAGGCCGCTATCCTGCCATGAACTGCATCGCGCAGCGGTTTAAATTCATGGTCCTCTTGCTGGATAACAATGGCCAGGTTACGGATTTTCTGGATATTGCCCTGGTCATTGCGGGTAAAAAAGCGCTGTTCCAGTTCATAGGCCAGAATATAATGGCGGTAATCGTTATAGGTCGGGCCTGCCAGGTATTTTTCCTGGAAGATCGGCATATCCCGGGCCTCGTACTCGGCCCCTTTCAGGCCGCCATAGGTCTGCATCTGGGCCAGTTTGGATTCGGGATGGGCAGTCATATAATAATTTTCCAGGATATATCCACGTACCAGGTTGTGGTGATCTGAAATTTTGTCCCAGTCAAACAGGTCACTGGAAAAAATATTGCCCACATACATGCCGGTTTCGGTCAGTGCCTCGCCCCATGGTGCTCGAAACGCACCGCAGAAATTTGTTTTTTTACAACGGTTGGCAATGGAACCGTCTTTTGCCTGGACCGGCTTTTTGCTGCCGTCGGTGCAGACACAGTAATTTACACTGTAAGGGCCCTTGACCTTATGTTGAATGGTCTTCCAGTTCTGGGTGAGCATCTTTTTTTGAGTGGCTGTCAGATCCTGGCTGGCCGCAGCCAGGGATGAACCGGACAAAGCTGTCAGCAGCAGAAAAGATGCCCCTGTAAAGACGGATAGAAATTTTTTCTTCATTAACTCAGATCTCCTGTTGGATGATGGTATAGGCTAATATGTTTTTTTCGGGATTAAAAATCCACGGGATCACCATGAAAATAATTCTACAGAGAGTAGAATGGTTCCAAAGGAATAAAAACGTGTGGATAGTAAATAATTTTTATTCCTGTTAATCTACCATGACTTTCGCAGATTGTGATTATTTTTTTCGTGCTACAATATTTTGTTGCTGAGATCGATGGATTGAGATATTTTTTTGAAAAAAGTAAAAAAGTAGCCAGGTGAAGCAGGGGCGCAGCCTTTGTGCGGATATAATAAAAGTACAGAATCAGGAGTCAACATGAAACACAATACAGTGAATAGACAATTCGGAGTATTATTTGCGGGTCTATTGACCCTGGCTCTGAGTTTTTCTACTGCAGCAGCAAGCCAGACAGGATCGGCCCCGTTGCCAAGTGAGCTTCAAAATGGGTCCTTTAGCGGTTTTGCGGTGACAGATATTCCGGTTATGCTCAAGGATGGTAAATGGCAGGGCGAACCGTATGACAAGGGCGCAGCAAGCAGGCCGGAGATACTGCTGCTTGCCGGTACGTACCTGGCCGGTGATTTTGACGGAAACGGCAGCGACGATGCTGCTGTCCTTTTGACCGAGAGCGGGGGTGGCACCGGTACTTTTTATTACCTTGCCGTTGTTGTGAAAAAAGATGGTAAACAGCACAATATTGCCACAACAATGCTCGGTGACCGGGTTCAGATAATCGAAACCCGGAGTGAAAATGGTGTCATTTCTGTTACAATGCTCCAGGCAGGGCCCGATGATGCAGCCTGTTGTCCGGCGGATATTGTAACGCGAACTTTCATCTTAAAGGGTAATACATTGCAGGAAGAAAAAAGGACAGGCAAGGCTGACCGTCTTACTCCGGAAGTTATGGCCGGCGTGACCTGGGTGTTGACAGGCTGGAAGGCTGATGAACCCGCTCCGCGTGATCCTGAGATAACCCTCGAATACAAGGACGGAAAATTCTCAGGCTCCAGTGGCTGCAACAGATATTTTACCGACGTGACAGTTGGGGACGTGCCCGGTTATATAACAGTGGGCATGATCGGTGCAACCAGGATGATGTGTCCGCCGCCAATGAATGAGGCAGAAATGC
>JAYEKB010000182.1:0-4060 GCA_034660835.1 Thermodesulfobacteriota bacterium | reverse complement strand
GCCCCGGGTGAAGTGGACTCAGTGCTGGCAACGCTCAGTGATGAACAGGTACGATCCCTGCTTATCGAAGAGCTGAAAAAGGATGCTGCACTGCAATCGGGAGAGAAAGCAGGCGCAACAGGGTTTGTTGGCCGGGTTGCTGTAATGCTCCATACCCTTGATGGCGACGGAGAGGTTGATATCAGCCGGTATCTGGCCCGGACAAGGCGAACTGCCCGGTCTCTGCCTGCAGATCTGGAGGGACTGTTGCGTGGATTCGGCCCGGACTCTTCCAGGGCCGGCGGCTGGCGTAATATCGGCTTGGTGCTGCTGGTTCTTGGTGCTGGTTTCCTGGTGGAGTTGCTTTTTCGTTTGATGACCGGTCGGGTCAGGAAACGGTTTATGGATCAGCTTGTCCCTGATCTCAGCGGTATGATGCGGTTCTGGGCCTCGCTGTTGAGAGTACTGCCCTCATTCATTCATGTTGCCGTATTCGGTGTTGCTTCGCTTATGATCTTTATCTTGACGCCCCTTGAGCAGGTGCAGTCGGTTCGCTACCTGTTTTTGGCGTTGCTGTTTATTGTTGTTGCCATTCGATTTTTTTCCGCACTTTCCCAGCTGTTTTTTTCTCCTGGTTTTTCCAGTCTGCGCCTTGCGCCCATCAGTGACAGTGCAGCGGTCAGAACCCATGGAGCAATCGTGTTTCTCACCTCCTATACTGTTATCGGGGTGGCTTTTCTTGCCTTGGCCCGGGAGATTGGACTCCAGGACGGGAGCGTATCCCTTCTTGGCATAGCACTTGCCACCGTCCTGCTGCTTCTTGTTGCCGGAGTTGTGTTTATCAACCGCAAACCGGTTGCCGAGGCAATACTGTCTGGTTGCGAGGAAGACGGGGGAGAGAGCTGGGTCATGCAGATGTTTGCATCGCTCTGGCATGTGCTGGTGCTCTGTTATCTCTTTATGGTCTGGTTTTTTATGGTGTTCCAGAGGATCCAGGGGCATGAGCAGGACAGAGGTGCCTTCCTGTTCAGCCTGCTGTTGATACCTGCCTTTCTGATTATGAACTGGCTCGCCAAGTGGATGATACGCTCGGTTGTGCATACCATGCGGATTTATGACCCTTCTTCAATTCCCGATGATGAGAATCTGGCAACCGCCATTGCGGAACAGGAAACACAAAAGCGTTTGCTGATACGCAGGATTCAGCGAGGTGCCCGTGTTGTGATTCTGGCATCCCTTGGGGCCTGGGGTTTGAAACTGTGGGGATACCATCTTCCCTATGCCGCTGAAATTACAGGGGCTGTTTTTGACTCTCTGGTTACTCTGGTTCTGGCTTTGATGTTCTGGCGGCTTGCCTCCGGTTATATTGAACGTAAAATAAAGGAAGCCACTCCCGAAGAGGACGAAAATGCGGAAGAGGATGATGAATGGGGGGCTTCGGCCAACCGGGGCCGCAGTTATACACTGCTGCCCATGGTGCGCAAGTTTATCGGTACTGTGCTGGTGGTGATGGTAACCCTGATAATCCTCTCTTCAATGGGGGTGGATATCGGGCCGCTGCTGGCCGGTGCCGGTGTTCTCGGCCTGGCCATTGGTTTTGGTGCCCAGAAACTGGTGGCGGATGTATTTTCCGGTTTCTTTTACCTGTTAGACGATGCCTTCAGGGTTGGTGAATATATGGAGGCGGGTGGGGTGTCCGGTGCGGTGGAGGCCATTACGCTCAGAAATGTCATGCTGCGCCACCATCGGGGGATGCTGCAGATTGTCCCTTACAGTGAACTTGGTGCCATTACCAACTACATGCGCGGCGGAATCGTGGTAAAATTTAACCTTGAATTCCCCTATGATTCCGATATTGACAAGATTCGAAAGGTCATCAAGAAGGTTGGCCAGGCCATGCTTCAGGATCCGGAGTTTGGTGAGGATTTCATCCGGCCGGTCAAATCCCAGGGTGTACGCGAAATTACCGCTTCAGTCATGATAATCCGGGTTAAATTCACGGCCAAACCCGGTACTCATTTTGTTATCCGCCGCGAGGCATATCGTCGCATTACCGAGGCCCTTGCAGCCAAGGGTATCCATTATGCCCACCGCAAGGTAATTGTGGAACTGCCCGAAGGGGCGGAACAGTCTACAGCAGAAAAAAGCGAACAGATTAAGGAACTCGGTGCCGCCGCAGGCTTGGCCGCCATCGAAGAAGAGGAGGCTAAAAAGGCTGCCGCCGCAGGAAAAGGCAAAAGCGGCCCGACCATCCCCGGAATGTAATAAAAAAAGTCGGGACAGAAAAGCTCTGACCCGACCTTGTGTTCTTGATGATCCCCGGCTACTCACAAAACCAGCCGGGAGGTATCCCCTGCCCCGGAGGAAGGAGGAGGGAACCTCCGGTGGCAGGAGAAGGGAAAACCTTGAGTTTATTCCGCCAGGATGGCTATAAATCCTGCATCTTCAGTGGTATGCTTGATCTCGGAATCTTTTGACTGTTCTTCCTCTACCATGACCTGGAGATCAAGAGAAGAAACCTGCAGGGTTCTCAGGGTTGAGGTGTCTCCGCCGTCCGTTGTCTGCATGTCGCTTACGACCAGGGGTGCCTGGTTGAAAGAACTGCTGAATTCCACGGTAGTCGCTTCATGGGTGATACGGTCACCTGTGGTGGCCACTTCATAGCGGATTCCACCGTCAACGCCGGTTGAGGGTTCCCAGGCAAGGTAGTTGACTGTTTCCGGAACATGGTTACTCTTGGTGAGCTCCTGCTCCTGGAGTTTACATCCAAAACCAGCCGGATCAACCTTGCGAATTCGAGCGGTCACACCATTCTCTCCATTTACACTGGCGATCGAGGTGATGACCACCGGTGTTGTGGTGAACTGCCCGTTGAGTCTAACCTGGTCATATGCGCTGGTTGCCTGGATTGTCATGGAACCTGCTTCCAGCTGTGTACCATCAGCCAGTGTGTAGTGCCCGGCTTCCATGATAATGAAGCTGACCTGTTCTACGACATGTGTGCCGTCAAGATATTCGTATTCCTGCAGCCGCAGATCAAAGCCCGCACCTGTAACCGAATCAATGCGTACCACACAGGGATCATTGCCATTCTTACTGACCAACCTGGCAATAACCACCGGATTTGCAAAGGTCCTGGTGAAATCAACATGGACCCAGTTATGATCAACATCTACCTCTCCTGCCTCCATTATCGGGAAGCTCAGGTATGATGTCGGGTCAGCCGGATTATATCCGGCCGCGATCTCGACGCCGTCCGCCATGCCGTCACCGTCCGCATCCTGGTCCAGGATGTTGTTGAGGCCGTCATTGTCAAGATCACCGTCCCAGTTTATCTCCTGATCCTGCCAGTAATTGATTTCTTTACCGTCATCTAAGCCGTCATTATCGGTGTCGGCAAGACCCGGGTTGGTTTTGTAGATGTTGATTTCCTGCTCGTTCGTTAACCCGTCGTTATCAGAGTCTTCCTGCAGGTCATAGCTGCCGATGGCAATATATCCAATAGTTTCAGAGATATGGTTTGTTTCGCTGTCCCTTGATTGCTCCTCACTGAGGACAATCGTTGCACCTGTATTGCTATTGTCGCTGATGCGCACAACAGTCGTATCGCCGCCATCGGTACTTTGCATGCCTGCAAGCACCATGGGTACTTCAGTGAACTGCCGGTTATAGTATATTGCGTACGGTTTGTGGGTAACCTCGTCACCGGTTGCAGCAACGTCATAGCTCATACCTGCCAGTTCGCCCTGGGAGGGCTCCCATGCAATATAACAGACTGTCTCAGAACCGTGGTCGGCTGCATTGCTTTCCTGTTCACGCATCATGAAGTCAAAACCGTCTGCTGAAATGTTGTCGATGCGGGTGGTCACGGCATCATTTTCGTTGAACGTGGTGATAGAGGTCTGGACAACAGGCGAGACTGCCATTGTCTGCTTAAAGGAGATAGCGCTGAATTTCGATGCCCCAGAGGCGGTAAAACAGTCTGCTTCAACCAGGGATCCGTCATCAAGGGTGAAATGTCCCTGCTCCATAACCATAAAGGTGATGAATTCCTCAGGGTGGCTGTCATCTAAGTAATCCC
>JAYEKB010000181.1:0-3479 GCA_034660835.1 Thermodesulfobacteriota bacterium | reverse complement strand
AGCTGCTCAAGGGCGTCTCTGCCTGCAGGTACGGCATCCTGGGTCATAAAGACCAGAATATCTCCCGCAGCAAGGCCGGCGGCCATGGTCCTGGTTCCGCCATGGTCAAAATCCTGCTGGGCAATTTCAACAAGCCGGATACCATGACGTCGGACAATATCCAGGGTCCCGTCGGTTGAACCGGAATCGACAACAATGATTTCGTCAGGAACAAGGGTCTGCTGCTCAAGACCGGACAGCACTGCTTCCAGCCATTGCGCCCCATTCCAGGTCGGGAGAATAACAGAAACAGATTGACGATCGGCCAGATTATTTTTCATAGCCGCAGCCAGCGAACCAGTCCATACTTGACCATGGCCCATACCATATATGGAGAAGGATGCTTCCTGTAAAGAAGAATCTCGCTTTCAGCGGCCGTCCGACGAAGCCGGCTTGAAACCTGCTGTCTTCCCTGCCACCCTCGACAATGGTAGACTATCATATCAGGCAGATACACGATACGCCAGTGAGCCTTACGGATACGCAGACAGAGTTCAATATCTTCCTTGTACATGAAAAAATCAGGATCAAAGACAGCCCCTTTTGCCGGTCCGGTCTGGTTGAGCATCGTTTTCCGGCAAAAAAGAAAGGCTCCGCAGGCCGCAGGGAGATCTTCTCGGGAGCAGTACTGGTTTTCATTTGGCTCCCCTTGTCCCCTGTCATACCAGCGGCCATACCATTTTCTGAACACACCGGTGGAATCGAGCCTGCCGGTCTCCTGCATCTTTTCCACATCATACCCCAGCAGCCTCCCGCTCACACAGCAGGCCCCGGGATTATCGGCAAGAAAGATACATGCCCTCTCCATACTGTCAGGTGCGGGAAAGGCATCCGGGTTGAGAAAAAGGACAAAATCAGAGGAAGGATCAAGGTGCCGAAATCCGACATTGTTGGCCCGGGCAAAGCCGATATTTTTTTCATACACTATCTGCGTTACCACCCCATTTTTCCGGTACTGTTCCAGGTATTGCCGGTCCGTGGAACCGGAATCCACCAGGATGACCGAATCAGGTCTGACAGTCTGCTCCTGCAGGCTTGCCAGGCACTGGCCAATGACCTCTTCAGAATTATGGGTGACAATAATAACGCTTACCATGCTCACCGCTTAAACGCACGTTGTTATAGAAAGAAAAAACCATATAACTGAAAGAGTAGATTCCCTTTACCCTCAGCTGATCGTCTTCGCATAATAGAGGCGACAACGCTTTTTTCAGCCTCTTTCAAGCAGGCTGCAAACTCTGAAGTACTGAGGCTGTCAAGCTTTCGCAGTTGCCTGTGCTTGTGCCGCATTTGCCGGATCATTGTCAGGGCATGCCATACTCCCTGTGCATAGGGAAGAAACTGCCGCTTTTTTATAACAAATAAAAACCAGCAAAACTGGTAAATAATAATAACCGGCAGCAGGCGTAGAAACAGAGACAACCGGTAATTCTTCAGCAGGACCAGCAATGAGTTTCTGGTGGAAAGCCTGACGGTAAACTCATTAATTTTGGACCCGCTGGTAGCACTTCCAATATGATAGACAACAGAGGCGGGAATATAGTAACCGCTCAGACCAGCCCGGTTGATGCGCAGGTTCAGATCAACATCCTCCAGGTAGGCAAAAAAGTCTGCATCAAAAAGACCGACCCGATCAAAGAGAGAACGCCTGTATAAAACCGCTCCAGCGCAGGCCCCAAAAACAGGACCTGCCTGATTGTACACTTTACTGTCCCTTTCCATGGTTCCAAGGCGATAGCCCGCACCACCACGCAGATAGCCGTCACCTGCCCCGTCAAGGACAGTACGTTCCTGGAAACTGAGCATCTTAGGTGCAAAAAAATCGTAGTCCGTCAGGGTGCCGGCCGCTTTGACCAGATGCTCCAGGCATCTTGGCTCAAGCTCGGTATCGTTGTTCAAGAGAAAGATGAGCGGACTTGAGCCTGCATTAATCCCGGTATTGACCGCTGCACTGAACCCTGTATTTTCAGACAGGGCAATAAGATGCACATCCGGAAAATTTTCCGCAATAAACTCAACGCTGCCATCGGATGAACCGTTGTCGACTATGATGATCTTTATCCGACGATAGGACTGTTCGGCAATGGACTGCAGACAGGGAACAAGAACTTTCAGGCCATTATAATTGGGAATTATAATGTCGACACGCTGCTGCCCGTCATCCATAATGGTGCAACACTCCCCTGCCGGCACAGGTTGTTCCGTACTCTTTTCTCCCTGATGACAGTTCACCCTGTACTCTACGAGTCATTGAGCAGCAGATACAGGATTGGTGAAAGTATGACAGGTTCAGGCTCAGGTTCGGGGTCGGGATCAGTCAAGTACTTAATTATCGCTTTATGCCAGTTCTGGGCGAGCTTTTTGTTGCCGGGTTCGTCGTTGAGATGCAGTCCATCACCTGATGTGTACAATAGATCCCAATTCTGGTCCATGGCCTCGTAATGCTCGGCCAGCGGCACTTTTTTCTCTTCGGCAAGATCCCGGATCAGGGGGTTGTAGGACTTGTTTATCAATGCCGGATCAAACAGGGCCTCATCTGATGAGTTGGGGGTTATGGTGCCAAGCACCGGGACAACACCCCGGGCCCTGCTCTTGTCTATCATCTCAGACAGGTTATACTTTGTCGTAGAGGCAGATATACCGTCATAGGGATCATTGGCACCGAGCAGGATAAGAATCATATCCGCTTCTCTTGAAGCAAGCACATCATCAATACAGTCCCAGTCCTGATCACAGCGCAGGGCTGAATCACTTCTCAAGCCGTGGTATCCCCAGTTATAAATTGAGCTTGTACCCGTCCCCAGGGTATGTTCCAGCATGTACTCAAGCTTAATTTCATATCCCCACCAGTCTATCCTGGCACCTCTCGGCGGTTCAAGGATTCCATATTCTTCACCATCTGCATCCCTGGCAAACCCCTGGGTTATACTGTCGCCAAAGGCCAGTATTGTCAGATAATTAACCTGTGCACGGGCAGTGCATGCCAGAGAGCAGGCTAAAAGAACAACAAATAATTTCAAAGAGGATATAAAACCCATAGCTTTCAGCTACCTCTTCCCCTTTAATCTGATTGTTTTTCCCCTGCCCTTGCCATGGTAGTACAAAACAGCCTGCGAAGTATCTGTTATAAAATCCGGCAAATCCTGCAGCAGCTGCTCCTTCTCTTTTACCGGCAGCAAAGACTGTTGTATTGTCTTTGAAATTTTTTCGTCAGACAGTATCTCCTGCTCCGGTGACCAGCCGGTACCATTCCAGCGGCTGAAACTGGTTACATACTGATCACCATTATACCCCTGCCAGCTGACAACAACCCCGCCATCTGCGCCAATCGTGATCTCAGGCAGGATATCAGGGAAATCATCGTCCCGGTTAACCTTCACAGGCTCACTCCACTCCTCACCGGTCCAGTAAACAGAGTACACATCATCCAGACCACCATC
>JAYEKB010000180.1:0-3485 GCA_034660835.1 Thermodesulfobacteriota bacterium | reverse complement strand
TGCGACCGCACCTGCTTTGTCGCTGCAGGAGCAGGCATAGGCAACTATCGGAGTCTGCGCTTACCTGCCTACTCCTGCGCTCAGCGCATCTGCAGCCGCCTCGACTTGTGAAATATGCGGGCTAGTTATGCTGATAGTCGGGGGAATGTTCATTCACTTTTCAGGAGAGAACCTGTTGAACCAGCGCTCTATTCAATCCGGGATTTAATATTTTTTCGAACAGTCCCGCAAAAGTATTGACACACAACAACAAAGATGGCAAGATTAGGAATCTTTTTCAATTGCAGGAGAATAGCATTCCTGTTCCTTTATGGCCTATGAAACGTTTTTCATTGCGAACTAAATGCCATAATAACTTTAAATTATTGGAGAATCCAAATTATGAAATCAAACAAAACCCTTTCTTTTTTAAGTATTGCATCAACAGTAGCGGCTGTTGCTTTTGTCGCTACCCTCAGTGGTTGCGCGTCCCCGGCCAAGGATATGGGAAAGCAGCACGAGGTGGAAACTAACGTCGATAAGGCGCTGACAGAATTTTATGGTGAGGCTTCTAACGCGCAACAAATAGTACAAAACGCCCAGGGCGTACTGGTGTGCCCAAACGTGGCAAAAGCCGGCCTTGTTGTTGGTGTGGAGGGGGGAACATGCGCCATGCAGATAAACGGCACAACGACGGAGTATTACCGGACCTCCTCGCTTAAGGCCGGGTTGCTGGCCGGTGTTGAGTCCCACTCCCTTTTGCTGGTTTTCAACGATGCTGACGCGCTGGCCAAGTTCCGTGAGGGTAAGCGTAACTGGCAGGTCGGCGGTAATTTCTCGGTAGCTGTGGCCAAGAAGGGCGCCAGTGGTGGTTTCGATACCAAGACGATGGGAGCCCCCGTCACGGCGTTTGTGTTTAGCGAGGCGGGACTGATGGCTGACCTTTCTCTTGATGGCTCGACCTTCAAAAAACTGGAAAAATAACCGGCAGTGAGCTGCTGATATTACCTGTCGCACAGAGGTGCGCAAAGGGAAGCGATATAGCTTTCTGCAGCAATGCCCTGTTGAGCAGAAAACCGCCGTTGCATTTGTGCGCGGCGGTTATTTTATTCCCTGATTTACAGGAACCTGGGTATAATAGGATTGTTTGTCTATAACCTTTAGGGGCTGTAAAAAAATAACATGGCCAATCTTGTATCTTATCTTCGAGTCATCTTTGAATGTTGTTCAATCGTAAAATCCTCAACGTAGCCAGCTACGCCTGCGGTTTTTCTCAATCACAACATTCAAATACAACCCAAATCTAAGCGCAGGTAAGCGAGGAACGAGACTCCGATATCAGCAATGTTATTTTCCTACAGTCCCTTAATATCAAGAGCTTGAGAAACAAGGTGAATTCCATGGACAGTTTCCTGAGTAGAATTCTGGTCTACACACTGGTAGTAACATTGAGCATCAGCACTATTCTGCTATCGGGATCCGTTGTTGCGGCTGGTTGTGACACTGATTACCGTCAGGGCAATAACGAACCGGTCGCCGGTGCCATGCTTGCTGATGCGGTTGTGGTGCGTCCCCTGACCCTGGTCGCAACGGTTGCCGGTGCCGCGATCTGGGTCGTCACGCTGCCGTTTACACTGCTGGGTGGAAACACCGATGAGGCTGGGGACGTATTGGTACTCGATCCTCTGTGCTACACTTTCAAGCGTCCTTTGGGTTACATGGACGACGGCAGATAAATAAACGTAAGCGTTTACAAGCACCCCGCAGAATCTTCGCATATCTCAGCACGTGATCAACCACACTGCAGGTAAGCGAGAAACGAGGCGCCTCTCTTCTCAGATCGGGGGTGCAATTGTTACGATAATCCGCATATCCTTGTCGGCCCGGACCCCGTGCGGTTCCCGTATGTCTGAGATAAGCATGTCCCCTGTTTTGGCCGGGATGGTCGCGTCGTTTTCCGCCAGAAAAGCCCCTTCTCCTTCAATGACCAGAATGCTCAACTGACCGTCCAGGTCGTGGGAGTGGACCGGAAAGATGTGACCGCCCTTGATATTGAAGTTGAGGATTTTAAAATGTTCCGAGTCATGGAGGACTATACTCTTCATGCCCAGAGGGTTGAATTCCCTGGTTTCTGCAAGGTCTAGTTTTTTCATCATCAGGCATTCTCCTGTTTGTCAGAGTTATTGGTGTCCAACTGTGCCAGTTTTACAGCAGCCTCACTGTTTGATCCTAACAGCATGGCAATATGGCGGGTTTTAACATTGGTGGCCAGAGCTATTTTCAGGGTCATGGTCAGGGGTACGGAAAGCAGCATGCCCACCGGACCGAGTACCCAGCCCCAGAAGATCATGGAGACAAAAATAACAAGTGTCGACAGCCCCACGCCGGATCCCATGATCCGTGGTTCAATGATGTTTCCGATACTGATGTTGGCAGCAAGGTAGAGTCCGGCCGTGGCCAGTGAACCTGACGGTCCCAGTTGTACCAGGGCCAACAGCATTGGCGGCACAGCGGCAATGATGGAGCCGATGGTGGGTATAAAGTTGAGCAGAAATGCTGCCACACCCCACATAAGAGCAAAATCGACCCCGATTACCATTAAGCCGATGGACACAATGACCCCGGTGGCCAGGCTGGTTACTACCTTAAGGCCAAGGTATCGGTTCACTCCCCTGATAATTTCTCCGTATTCATGCAGAGATGCACCTGAACCGCCGGCCATGGCTCTGAGTTTATTCGGGAACCCGGTGGCCTCAAGGAGGATAAAAACAAAGGTCAGCATGATCATAAAGGTGTTGGTCAGGACCGAAAGAAGGTTGTTGAGCATGTTGGCGGCCAGCTTCATCAGCTTGCCCGGATCAAACTGCTCCATGATGATTTTTTCGGTCACATCAATGCCATGGCCTTGTGCCCAGCTGATCAGGTTTTTTACCATGCCGTTCAGTCGTTCCTGGTACAGGGGCAGCGACCTGGAAAAATCAGCCATGGAACTGCTGACCAGTCCTGCCAGCGCAGTTTCGAGCACAATGACCACCAGCACCAGCAACAGGATGGAGACAAAGGTCGGCACACCTTTTGTGCGCAGCCAGTAGAGCGGAGGGGCGCAGATGATGGCAAGAAAGGCGGCCAGCAAAAAGGGGATGATGATTGATTTTGCCGACATAATGCCGGCAACCACCACCACAAAGGCTGCAAGGTTAATGAGCATGTATTTTTTTCTCGGGATTTGTCATGTATTCCTACTGTAGCACGGGCTGCTAAACCGGTCAAACCGGGTTAATCTGTTTAAGCCGGAAATTTTCTCTTTGGGGCAATTTTTTCGCGGCGAGACGCCGCGAAAAACTGTACCGCACTGAACAGTAGCCGTGGTGAATTGAAGAAAAAAAAATCTATACGATTTCTTTCGTGGTGATATCACTTGCTGCTGTTGTTTTCGGCCAGAGCTGGGAGATGAGCATCCCGGCAAGCATGAGAGCACATCCGCTGATGCCGCGGAGAGAGAGGTG
>JAYEKB010000179.1:2248-14051 GCA_034660835.1 Thermodesulfobacteriota bacterium | reverse complement strand
TCATCTCTCCCGGTACGGTGCGGTAGGCGGGAAAGGCGACTTCATAGGTGCCGAAGCCGGAGCCGGTCAGGATAAAATCGCGTGCCATGTTTATACTGTCCAGCAGGACCGGTAGCCGGCTGCTGGTATTCAGCCCTTGCTCGCCCCAGATGTTGCCGAATTTATGCATGATGGGGTCCCAGCCCAGCCAGCTGATCATCAGCAGAACCAGGGTGATGAGGACAACCAGCCATTTGTTGCGCCACTGTCCGGTTTGACGCGATAAATAGACAGTAAAGAAGAGAAGGGCAAGACAGAGGGTTATAATCCCGCCGCGGGACACACTGAGCAGGATGGCCACGGCCATCAGCATGGCGCCGGTACCAAACAGCATATGTTTGTTGGCACCGGACATGGTAAACATGGCAAGTATCCTGTCACGCAGCGGTTCCTCGTAACTGATCCCGGGGCGGTGAAAAAGAAACAGAGCCACCACCAGGGGAAAGATCATCTCCATGAAACCGGCAAAATGGTTGCAGTAGACCCAGGGACCGATAGGGGATGTGGATGGCGGGGCCGGTCTGAACCAGTAAATGGCTTGCGGCGAGGTCAGTTTCTGGAGAATAGCCTCAATCGCTATGGCAACACCAAGCCAGGCCACAACAGTAACGGTTTTCTGCAACCGGTCACTGCGGCTCAGCAGTTGGACGGTAAGGACGAAAAAGAGCGCATAGGTACTGAACCTGAGCAACTCCTGCAGGCTTGCTTTTGGCTGGACGGTCAGGGGAATCCAGGGCTGATGATCATTATTGAGCTGCAGCAGGGGCAGATATGTTTCATAGATTTTCGGGGCTATGGTCTGTACCAGTCCCGGTGGCAGGGGGACAAGCTGCAGAGCCATCCAGCAGAGCAGCAGGACAAGGGGCAGCAGGCCGGGTACCCGCAGGTGTGGATCTTTGTTGATCTGCAAATGTACGCAGAGCAAAAGGACTGTTGCCGGAACCACAGCCTCCACCGTGCCAAGGGACCAGTACTCAACCGTGCCGAATGCGAGCGGGCTGAAGATCAGGATGAAGAGGTAAAGGAATAACGGCATATGAACGGTATACGGTATACGGTGTACGGTTTAGGGTATAAGGTATAGGGTGTACGGTGTACGGTGTATGGTTATTTTCTTCGGGCTTGGATGAGTCGGGTCAGCATACCTGCTATTGCAGTGCATTCTTCTGCTATCCGGCTACATGTTTTGTCGTCAATGTATCCTATCTCATGGGCAATAATAGTTTGTGTCAGGACTTCTGCGGTTGAGCCTTTTGCAATGTAGAAAAAATTGATTGCCTGCTTATTTGTTCCGAGTTCATCTCCTTCTGCCACGTTACTGGCTATGGAGACAGCGGCTCGTCTTATTTGGTTTCTCAGTCCAAAATCCTTTGAGAATTTACCATCGCTGGTAATGGTATACATATAAACAGCAAGGTTCTTTGCCCGCTGCCAGACTCTGAGCTCCTGAAATTTACCCACGATAAAGAACGGTATAAGGTGTACGGTATAGGCTGTACGGCACATGATGTGAGGGGATAATCTGTCGGAACCTGATGTATCTAATTGTATCCATAAGTTTTTCCCTTAGACCCTATACCCTATACCCTATACCGTTTTTCCGTATACCTTATACCGTTTCGTTAAGTATTGCCTGCGGATTATCAGTCACCAACCTGTCAGCCTCTTCCCTGCCTATCAGTCTGGCTGCCGCCTTGCGGGCCGGGCTGAGGACAGGTTTGCGGAAGGTGGGGGAATGGGAGTCGGTGGCCAGGAAATGAACCAGCTGGTTGCGCAGCAGGTAGTTGGCACAGTGCTGGATGTCCGGACCGAAATCGCCGGTAACACTGGCTGCTGTCAGTTGTACCATGCCGCCAACAGCTACCAGTTCGCGCAGCAGGTCCGGGTTGCGCAGTACGGAAGCGTTTCGTTCCGGATGGGCAATAATGGGTTTCCTGCCGGCCTGTACCAGAGTGTACAGGGTTTCAACGGCATCTTCAGGCAAATATTGGTGCGGAAATTCAACCAGAATATAACAGGAGTCGGCAATGGTGTGCGACTGCAGATCACAGACCAGGTGAGCCGGAATTTCATAGCCGGCAGCAATTTCAAGATCAATACCCCGAATGGCAAGCTCAGTATTTAACTGGTCAACCGCTTGTTGAACAACCCTCTGGTTGACAATGACTCCGTCTGTATGTGGAGTGGCTATAATAGTTGTAATGCCGTCTCGAGCGGCCATGGTCGCCATGGCAAGTGAGGTCTGCAGCCGATCCGCACCGTCATCAATCCCGGCCAGGATGTGGCAGTGGATATCGATCATGTATCAGCAGCGTCTTTTGGGTCACGGGAGTAGTACTCATAGTAGTGATAATACTTGGAACCGGCAAGCTTGGCACTCAAACTGTTAACAACAACACCGAGAATTGCTGCATTGATATCCTGCATCTTCTTCAGGCCGCTGCCGAATAGATCATAGGTTGTCTTGCCGGCCCTGGTTACCAGCAGGGTGCCGTCCACAAGTTTGCTGAGGATAAGACCGTCAACCAGGTGGCCGATAGGGGGAGAATCAATAATGATAACATCATGGGTTCCGGACATATGCTGCAGGAGTTGCTCCATTCGTTTCGACTCCAGCAGTTCCGCAGGGTTTGGCGGGACAGGGCCGGACGATACCACACTTATCTCTTCGTCAATCAATGTGTGTATGATCTTCTCCTCATCGGTGTTTCCGGAAAGATAGCTGGACAGGCCCAGCGTATTGGGTATCCCGAATATGCTGTGAACACGTGGTTTACGCATGTCTGCATCTATAAGCAAAACCTTTGCCCCGCCAAGGGCCATGGTCCTGGCCAGATTAATAGAAGTTGTAGTTTTACCGTCCTGGGTAGCCATGGAGGTGACAAGTATGGTGCGCGGCGGATGATCAGCAGAGGACAGCAGCAGGCTGGAGCGGATCAAGCGGTAGCTCTCGGAAATGGGCGAGCGGCTATTGTCTTTGACAATAGTCTCTATAGCCTCTTCTTTCCCGGCCTCCTGCACGGATCCAAGGACTGTTACCCCGTAACGCTGTTCCAGGTCATCGGCGGATTTGACCGTGTTGTCCAAATATTCAATGAAAAAAGCCAGCCCTATCCCACCGGCAAGACCAAGGATCATGCCGAGCAACAGCATTCTTTTCGGGTTCTTGTTGGAAGGTCCTCCCGGCAGAGAAGGTGTACGCATTACCCAGATATTGACAGCCTGTGATTCCTCGGTCACGCTGGTTTTCTCAAGACTTGCATTCAGCGCATCATAGAGGGCACGGTTGGTCTCAACTTCCCGGCTCATGATCGAGTACTGGACAAACCGTTCGTTGACGTCCTGCAGATTTGTCTTTGTTTCGCCAACCAGTTCCCTGAGATTATCCTGTCTGGATTTGGCCAGTTCATACTCCTTGCGGACTGATTCGATCACCCGTTTGACTTCATCGTTTTTTTCTCTGACCAGGATATTGCGGTCATCAACAGCCTTGATCATTTTCGGGTGTTTATGGCCATATTTCTTGGACAACTCCTTGATCAGCTGTTGTGCCTTCAAGATCTGGCTGCGCAGAGAAATAATAATCGTGTTCCTGGACAGGGTCGGTATGGTTTCCAGAGCCTGCGGATTATCCTGTACCGCCACAATCTGTTCATACAGATCCTCAAGCTCCTTCAGCTTACTCTCTGACTCGGAAAGTTGATTGGAAAACTGGGTCAGTTTTTCCGGATAGATGGTCAGTTTGTTTTCAACAGTGACAAGGTCATGCTCACGTTTATACCTCTGCAGGGCCCGCTCGGACTCCTCAAGCTTCTTCCGCTCTGCTTCGGCCTTGGCAGTCATCCACTTGAGAGACTGCTGGGCGGAACTCAGCTTGATTTCCAGCGACACATCAATATAGGCCTGCACCAGGGCCTTTGCGATTCGCTGGGCCATATGCGGGTCTTTGTCTGTATATAAAACAGTGAGGACCCGGGTTTCCCGCACCGGAGTAACCTTGATACCGCCCTGGAGCATTGAGGCAATGATATCGGCATCCTCAACCGGTTCCTGCTCAACACCGGTTACATCTGCTACTGTATCGCTGTCCGGCTGAAAAAGGGTGGCAAGAAATGAATTAAATGATTTTTTGATGCCGGTTACAAAGGATTCCTTTTCTTTAGATTTCGGGAAAAAATGACTGCGATACCTGGTGTCAAGCTGGAGAGCATCGACAACCCTGCGGGTAACGCTTTTTGATTTTATGATTTCTATCTGGGTAGGAAGAAACTCGGGATCCCAGGAGGAGTAGTTATAACCGCCGAGATTGGTGTTGGGCCGGTTTTTTTCAACCAGAACCGTTGAAGAGGAGGTATACAGCGGTTTCTTGCCAAGGCCCAGGATTAAGGAAAGGACTACAATGATCAGAAAAACCGTGATAACCGTCCATTTGCGTTTGTTCAGAATCTGCAGGTAGTAACGCAGGTTAAACTGTTCATCAAATGGTGGTTCAGTATAGTCTTGATAGAGTTGTTCCATGGTTAAAAAGTAAGAGTTCAGCAGCACCTCATCTTCGCCCATTTTGGCCTGCTCGAGTAGCACAAGTACGCTTCACAGTCCCAGGTAAGCGAAGAATGAGACTCCGAATGAACAAATCTAAGCCACTGCTGAATTCTTACAAGTCTGAGATTAATCGAATAACGCAGTCCCTGGTGAACTGTTACGTTAAAAAAAGCTCTCCGGTACAACTATTATATCATCAGGCAGTATCTGAGTGCCCATTTCCACGTCTTTAATCACTGTTTTTTTGCCATCAATAATACGCATAATCCGGACACTGGAGCGTGATGCCTTGCCGGAAAATCCACCGGCAAGTGTGATTAGTTTCAAAATCGTAGCATCGCCGTCGCAGGGATAGGCATCAGGGCTCTTGACCTCGCCGGTGACATAACACATCCCTGCCTTGGAGATATAGACCGTATCCCCTTCACGGATGGGGATATTCTGGCTCATATCTCCGCCCTGGGTCAGTAATTTAATATTCACCGATATTACTTTATGTTTGCCGTCAACAACTCGTTTAATGGTAGCGGTTTCACCGAAATCGGTCGCAAGACCTCCTGCCTTGGAGAGAAGTTCGAGAAAGGTGGTTGGGCCGCTTAATTCAATGAGCCCCGGATTTTTCACATGTCCGAGGACAACAGCCTTTTTACTCCTGAATTCCTGAACAAAGATACTGACCTGAGGATTAACGATATATCCATCACTATACAAATCAGCAATTTTTTTTGAGGTCTGGGAGATGGAGAGTCTATTGACGCTTACCTGACCTAACAGGGGCAGAATGATAATACCGTTTTCACTGACCCTGGATACGGTTTGCAGATCGTCATGGTCATAAACACTGATCTTCAGGACATCACCGGGGCCGATGATATAGTCGTCCGCAGCAGCTAAGCCGCAGAAAACACAGAGCAGCAATACAGCCATTGCTGCTATCTTGGTTCCAATCATTAAACGTTCCATGGATAAAGAAGAAATGGGGACGGAAATTCGAAACGCCAAAATAAAACCGCCGACTTGGCAGAGCAGGCGGCTTGTGGTTTACAGCGCCGAGTTCAGACTGAACATAAAGATATTGGTATCGTAATCAAATAATTCCTGAGAGGAATCACGCTTGTCGTACGTGTAAGCCACTTCAGCCATGAGCCAGTCAAGAAACACATACTGCAATGCAGGCCGTATATAGTAGCGGTCGTCTTCACGGTGACTGGGTATCGTCTGTTCATAGTCATCATTAATATAGGAGAAATCAACTACGCCGACAAAGCGGTCGTAGATTTTTTGTTCATAGCGTAGTCTTATCAAGGACGTATCCTTACCGTCAGCCAGGGTTGTGTCGCTTTCCTCCAGGCCACTGTACAGGGTCAGCCCAAGGCTGGTTTTTTCGGTGATTCGGTATTTTCCCAGCAGTTCAAAAACAAAGGTGTCCTGTGAATCCAGTCCATCGGCATCATAGGATTTATTTTGATAACCTGCCTTAGCCATCAGTGAGGTCTTGGCCGTAGCTTTCCAATCAATGCCACCATAAACAAAATTTTGCTGGTTGTCCCGGTCATCTACATCATTGTAGTCGGCATCCACAAATTTATACTCGGTAAAAAACGAGGTTTTGGGGCTGTAATTGTAGTACAGGTAGGCTTTTGCTGCGTTGTCTGTCCTGTTGAGCCAGTCATTCTCTGAGCCGTCATAATCCAGGTAGAAGTTGGTGTAATCGATCCTGGCGGTGAATTTTTCGCTCATGTCCCAGTTCAGAGTGGCGTTGGCGAGGTTGTTTTTATAGCGGCGAACATTGCTCGGGTCGGAAAGCTTGATACCTTCGGGAGTGAGATTGACATCCTGCGCGGTAAAGCTGTTTACATCAAATCGGTCCTGGTCCTGGCTTAAACGATCGAGAACCCGCAGAGAGAGACCGCCGCGCATGTTAAACTGCATCATTCCCTCAAAGTGGTAATTGGTAGCATCGAGATCAGTATTTTCTGAATACAATTCAAAGTCCCAGCCACCAAGCAGATAGGCCTGGAAACGGTCAAAAGATTCTTTTTCCTGCACCCCGAACCTGACACCGCCTGAAGCGGTGTTATGCGGGGTAATAGTGATGGGTACCTCGCTTACTGCCGGGGTGGCAAACCAGATGCCGGGGGAAATAACAGTGAGAAAATTGTCTTTCTCATCAATGCCCACGTTATAGAGGTTGTCAGTATACTCCCCGCGCACCGAGAGATACGGATGCACATATCCACCACGCAGTCCAAGGATTTCCGTAGCACCGCTTTCGCTCTCAGACAAAACAGTTATCTCATTAATCGTGATACCTTCTGCTCCAAAAGATACTCCGTACAAAGTAAACGATGTTATTATGCATATAAGAACAGGTACAAGTGTTTTTAAGCGCATGATTTTATTTGGTCGGTGCCACTCTGGAAATTATATCGTGTAGACAGACTATTTATCTGTCTGGAGATACGGATTATCAATTAAAATTATTTGGACTTGCCGGCAGGGGTGCAGTAGCACCACCATCGCTGCCAAGAGGTTTACCATCTCCGGCATAGTTGGTTCCCGTGCTCACGGATAAAGAATTTGTGTTTTGTGTGCTTGCACCCGGAAATTTGTTTACATTCGAGATGTTTCCCTGACCGCCGCAGAAGCTCATTAACGCATTGGTACTCATGCCAAGCTTGGGCAGAAATCCCTGCAGGTCCTGTGGTGATAACCCGGCGTCACACATGGCTGTGACCAACGTCTCTGCCTGTACCCCTGCAGCTGAAGCAAAGGCAATTATCTCATCGGGTGAAGCTTCCTCTGCTAAAGCCTTGGCCACAGCAGCAGTACCATTTTCTGCGAAATCTTTTAAAAAGGTGTCCTGCCAAGCCGCTATAGCAATTGATGTCGTTAACAGCACAGCAAAAAGTGTAAAAATAATTTTTTTCATTTTCGCCTCGAAAATGTCTTTCATTAGTACTACTTCTAAGCAAATTAAATTATAACAAAGTTTAAATTTTTATACTATATATTTAGTACCACTGCAAGTAGCAATAATTATTTTTTTAGCTCTTGTCCCTTGTTCTCACAGGAAATATGCTGCAGGTAAACACAGACTCCAAAGCTGCTCACTGCTGAACCTGAAAGTGGCAATGACGGAGAGGCGTCTCCGACGGGGCTCCAACAGAAAGGCTGAGAAAGATGAAAACATCGACAGAATCTTCGAGAGAAACTACCTTGTTTTTCAAAGATTATGTCCTGACAATGGGGTCCACTTTAGCGAGAGTTTGCTATCAAAGGGTATGTACTAGACAAAAAGCGCATGAAAAATAGCTCCGTATCATTTTTTAAAAGTGTCCGCGACCTGCTACAAAAGGTCTACTTTCTTGATGTGGTAGAGAAAAAGTGGACAAAAAAAGTAACCAGTAATTTAATTTTACTCTGACCCTGGTTTTACGCATAGAGAGAAATGTAATGGCAGATATTAAAATTCATACTGAGCATACTTCAGCAAAAACTGTTTTGTTTGAAGCCGTTCAGGCTGAGAAAAACCGTATAGGCTATGCTTGCTCAGAAAGCGACAAAGCAGGTGCGGCTGCATCGGCTTGCCTTTGGTGAACACTTTGCAAATTTTCGAAAAGAGACAAACTTGAAATTATTACCAAAATTTCCATAAGTTATACTACATAAACAAAGTGTTCATGAAATATTCGGGTTAGCGAATACCTGGCATCCGTACGGCGTGCTGTTGAGCGCCTTGACACCTACGGCTTTGCAGAATCAATTATTTTCCAGGAAGAAACAAGAGCAGGGAAGCAGGCCATTATCAAAGCCGAGATAGTTTTAGTTGATGGCTCTTGCCTGATCATAAGGGAGTATGTCGGCAGCAAATACGGAATTGAGACATTTAAGTTATGCTTATCAATACCAGGACAGAGAAGGAAATCTTATATTCCGGTACGACAATGCCGCCCATAAGCCAAAGCTGGAAATACCTGAACATAGGCATTCCCCTGACGGTATTGACATAGTAGATCCTCCAGATATGGCGGAGTTAGTAGATGAAGTTATCGGGTTCCTGTAAACATCCATGGCACGAGCAAAGAGACATTATCTGCCTGGTTACATCTGGCACATTACACATCGATTATGACAAGTTGATGAGTCTTCTTGTAACTTCTCAATAAGTTGTAGTAATGGCCGGTTGACATGTAGGAGCTCTGTCCCCAGAGCGATAAAATTCCAGCATAGTACCACAGGCCAACATTCGCCCAGGGGACTGGGCTCCTACGGAAATCGAAAACCACCGCTTATTGAGAACATACGTATTAATCAAAGTGTTCATGAAATATGCGGGTTAAAACTCTATGCCGGTATTCATTCAATCTTTTTTAGAGGCTATCATCGCCTGCTTTCTAAACGATTCCCTTTTGCAGTTTATTACAGGATTGGGAATGAAGAGATACTGGTTTATGCAGTTGTTGACTGCCGGAAAAATCCGGCATGGCTCAGAAAAAGACTGCAGTAACAAGTAACTCTTTATAGCGAGATCCCCCAGTTCTCCTTCAGGAAGATGATACAGAGTGTCTATTGAGGGAACCTGCAGAACCTATAATGCTCTTTTGGAGAGCGAAAAAGGCAATATAGAGAAAAAAACACCTTTTTATGGCATGTAAAATGAACAAAAACATACTGTTAACTTGGCCCGACCCCATTAACCGCCTTTTTCCCAAAATCGACCTGATTGACCAAGTTATTCAATGGTACAGCCTGTCTGTTTAACCGATATGACAGACACAAATTTTGCATATAAATAATAATTACGAGGACTATGATAGCAATGCCCACAACCCATATTAATGCTGTAGGAGCCCTGTCCCCAGGGCGATTATCAGCTTATAGTATGATGTCGGCCCTTTTTATCGCCCTGAGGACAGGGCTCCTACGCCACGGAACAGCGATGACCTGTACCTGGCACCGCCCCTCTGAACCGTATACTCTATACCTTATACCGTACACCCTGCACCCCCCTACACATCCCCTATAATTTGCAAGTAGACAACTTATTGAAATTTGATTATTATATATTATTAATAATTTAACTTTATGACTGGTTTTCTTTGACAAAATTTCACCATCTTAAACAAGATGAGCTCGAAAAAAAGTAGAAAAATGTTGATTCCGTCATTCCGGTGTAGGCTTCATGCACTGGCTCATTACTACCTCAACTATATATCAATAACTAACGAGTATAATTGATTATTCATCCTAAAATCCTAACCGTACACTCCTAACCCGGATAAACCGGAAAAGTAGGGTGTGATAAGCGTAGCGCATCCACCAGACAGGCTTTCGGTGGATGCGCTACGCTTATCACACCCTACGGATATTACTTGGTAAAATGAATTTTTTGCCATAAAAAGCACGAAAATATTAATTAAGATACTAACCAACAAAGAGGTATATAATTAAAAGACAACTAACTGCCATCATAGAAAAAGAAGACACTATGTATTCGGCCCTATGTCCTGAGCTTGACATCGCAAGTCAAGGAATCAATGTTGCAGGGGCACGAAATAATTTAAAAGAGGCTCTTGAACTCTTCTTTGAAACTGCTTCGGAAGATGAAATTAATACCCGTATGCACAACGAAGTATACATAACTCACCTGGAGGTTGCCGTTGCCTAAACTAAAGGTCTTTTCAGGAAAGAATCTTTGCAGAATTTTGATTAAGCATGGCTTTTCTCAGGTCAGACAACGGGGCAGCCATATAATTATGGCAGAAACAAATTGAAAACAGCACGATAACAGTGCCTATCCCTGCCCACAAGGAAATCACTACCGGAACATTACTGTCTATCATCCGGCAATCCGGTATTCCACGATCTGAATTTGAATGATTAAATACCCTTTTACAACGAATGACACGATTGAATGCGAATCTATCTGCTTTATATTCGTGAACATTCGTGCAATTCGTGGCTAAAACCCTCAACCCTGAACCTTATACCCTATACCCTATAACGTTTACCCTTATACCGTTATCAACCTGCTGGAGATCAGAATTGACAGCGATGAATTGTATCTTTGAGTAACATGGCGAGTTGTGTAGATAAAAACTGATTTTGCAAGACCTGACCCTGCCGTTTTCAACTCTAACCAGAGTAATTATGAAATGAAAAAAAATAAAACAGATCAAAATAGTCCATATATACCCGAACCTGGTGAAGAAGCTCTGGCAATACTGATAAAAGAAGCTGGTGCGGAAGCCCGTGCACGGAAGAAGAAGGCAATGGAGTATCATTTTCAAAAACTTCATGCGGCAGCTTGCGACACTTTAGCTTCTTTCAAACGGGCGGACCCTGCATGAAACCAAGGCTTATTGTTGTCGCCGGTCCAAATGGAGCAGGAAAGACGACTATCACTGAAAAGTTATTGCGGCATGAGTGGATGGACGGGTGCACTTATATCAATCCAGATATCATTGCTCAGGAAAAGTTTGGTGGGTGGAATTCGCAAGAGGCCATTATAAAGGCAGCTGAGTATGCTCAGAAAATACGGGAAGAGTGTTTAGCCTCCATGCAAAGTATGGCATTTGAAACAGTATTTTCCATACAGGAAAAAATGTGGTTCTTGCAGCAAGCCAAAGAGGCGGGCTTTTTTGTCCGGTTCTTCTTCATCTGTACCAATGACCCATCTATCAATGCCCAGCGAATTGCTTTTCGTGTTATGGAAGGTGGGCATGATGTCCCTATCACTAAAATCATTAATCGCTATTATCGCTCAATAAATAATTGCGTAAAGGCAGTGGCCATGGCTGATCGGGCATATTTCTATGATAATTCTATCAATAATGTTGATCCAATTCAGCTGTTTAGAACAGTAAAGGGGAAAATAGTAAAATTTTATACCGAATTACCCCCTTGGGCTAAAGACGTGTCTGAACAGATTGCCGTGGAATAAAAAAATATTCGGTTAATTAATTTCATCGAGTTAGTTGCAGAGTACGCCCTGAGCGATATCCATAAACCCATTGGCGTTTCCGAGTATCAATTGACCCAGTCATTGCCGGATAAACTTCAAACCAGCCTGCCGACGGTAGAAGAGATTGAAGCCGAACTAGCCGGTGATTTGAAATGATCCCTGTCCTTCATCTTTGGCTCAATTGGAGCATGCATGGAATGCAATCAACACCCTATAATGGCTGTTTCGGGGGCCGAAAAAGGCAAAATAGGTGCT
>JAYEKB010000179.1:0-2148 GCA_034660835.1 Thermodesulfobacteriota bacterium | reverse complement strand
AGCCGAACTAGCCGGTGATTTGAAATGATCCCTGTCCTTCATCTTTGGCTCAATTGGAGCATGCATGGAATGCAATCAACACCCTATAATGGCTGTTTCGGGGGCCGAAAAAGGCAAAATAGGTGCTGAAAATACCTGCTTTGGGACAAATGATACAGTGTCATCAGATAGATAGCTTGGCCCGACCCCGTGTTATATACATGTCCCTGTAAATGTCCCTGCAAATGTCCCTGTAAACAAAAGACAGTTATGGTTTCTTGAGCAGCTCAAGCAGGGTATGCAATGCAAACCTGCAGATATTGTAGCGCATTGTGGGGGTGTGGAAAAAACGGCTAAACGTGATATCAGCGACCTGCAGAGAAAAGGCCTCGTTAAATTTGAAGGTGCACCAAAAACAGGGGTATATCAGTTAATAGAAACAGCTGAATAAGCCGAGGAAAAGGGAAAAGTGACCGCCTGCTTTACCATGAATTAAGGAGTGAAAAGTAAGTAGTTAGGAGTAAGGAGTAAGGAGCTGGGAATCTACTAACTCCTCACTCCTTTCTCACAAAAAAAATCCCATGGTGTGAAACGAAAATGGATAACGGGATATTAATAGAAAGCATTGCCAATAAAATATATCGCATTCGATTTCGAAAAGTAATGCTGGACAGAGACCTGGCTGAATTGTATGGCGTTGAAACAAAACAACTCAAGCGAGCTGTACGCAGAAATATCCAAAGGTTTCCAAAAGATTTCATGTTCGAGCTTTCCAAAAAAGAAACAGAAAACTTGAGGTGCCAATCTGGCACCTCAAGTTGGGGTGGTGCCAGATATGTCCCCATGGCATTCACTGAGCATGGTGCCATCATGGCAGCAAGTGTTCTGAATAGCCCTGTCGCTATCGAAGCAAGTATCAAGGTGGTTCGTGCCTTTGTGCAACTTCGTGAAGTTTTGGCAACCCACAAGGATCTGGCCATTAAACTGGAAAAAATTGAAACTAAACTAACCAACCATGACGAACAGTTTACGCTTGTCTTCGATACGATCAGACAACTCCTGCAAAACGAAATAAAACCAAAAAACAAGATAGGATTTTAATATGACACCAGTTACCAGTAATTGGTGCAGAGTTAGGCTCACGAGCCAGGGGATGATCGATTGTAACAGAAGAGGATGATGGAACGTACTAAAAGAGCCTCCAATGTCTTACAGTACGCTTTTGGAGGGTAAAAAGGGCGGCAGAGTAATGGCAAGAGCCAAAAGGCATTATATTCCGGGACAGATCTGGCACATCACCCACCGCTGCCACAAAAGAGAATTTTTATTCAAATTTTCTAAAGACAGACATTTATGGTTGCAGTGGCTCTATCAGGCAAGGAAACGATATGGGTTGACGATCCTGAATTATATTGTCACCTCGAATCACATCCACCTGTTGGTCAAAGACGATGGTGATCGAGATACCATTCCAAGATCAATGCAGCTAATCGCCGGGCGAACCGGACAGGCATACAACCAGAGGAAAAAGAGGCAAGGAGCTTTCTGGGAAGATAGATATCATGCAACAGCAGTGGAAACCGGAGATCATTTTCTGCGTTGCCTTGTTTATATTGACCTTAATATGGTACGTACCGGAGTAGTGAAACATCCGGCAGAGTGGCCATTCAGCGGTTACAATGAAATCCAGAACCCGAAAAGAAAGAATATACTCATCCATTACAAAATGTTAATGGAGTTATGCGGAGCAGCATCTTATGAAGCCCTCAAGCATGATCATAAAGCACTTGTAGAAGAGTGCCTCCGTGCCGACAAACAGGCACGTGATGAAAAATGGACACAAAGCGTAGCTGTTGGTAGTCAGGGCTATGTGGAACGAATCAAAAAGCAGCTGGGCGCTCTGGCCTCAGGAAGAACGACCCGGCAGACAGATGAAACAATATATCGACTCCAGGAGCCACATATTTCCTATAATGGCCTTTTTAGGGGCGAAAAGAACGATATAGGGGGTGAAAATGGCTATATTTGGGACATTTTTGATTAATAAACAGTTGGTTAGCTTGGCCCGACCCCAATAACGCCCCAATAACGCCCCAATAACGCCAATAACGGGTCCGACCCCGATCACCGATATACCGATCACCGATCATACTAGCCGAGAGTACCGAG
>JAYEKB010000178.1:0-3493 GCA_034660835.1 Thermodesulfobacteriota bacterium | reverse complement strand
TTCTTCTTCGATATTTTTTTCGACACATCATAATCGAGATAGCCCCTGATGTTGCAATCCAGCTTCTCTTTCAAAGAGATACTCTCAGTTAAATTTCCTCATACAATCTTTTTAACACAGCAGCAAATTCAACATGGAACAAAGTAACATAATTAATATTGACCATTTTGCACAAGAAGTGATCTGTGATATAAATAAAAATATCTACATGGACAAAATGAATCAGTCGTCAGAGTACATCGGGGGGGTAAAAAAATGCTCAAAAGGAAATTACATGGTTAAGCGTAGGGCATATAAAAGAATTTCCATGAAGGAAGTAACTTTTTCTTGTCACGTTCTGGCTGAGGATCGTATATGCAAAGTAGTCAGCCTGAGTCTTTCTGGAGGCTATCTGGAATGCCCTGTTATAATGACGGTAGGTGAAATATGCGAAGTAATTATTTCCTCACTGGATCCTACCTTCAACACTCCACTAAGTTTATCTGCGAGAGTAGTTAGAGTTGATGAAAAAGGCGTTGCTCTGGAGTTCTGTAACACGGACGAAAAAGACTATATGATGCTGCAAACTGTTCTTCTCTATCATTCTAACGAACCCCATACTATAGCCGCTGAATTTCCTTCAACCTCACAACTCTGATAATAGTATAGCTGTTCAGATCCTCTCTTGCAGACGCCCTCCGGCAACCTGTCTCGAATGATGCGGCATGTCAACATCGTCTATACTTCAACGTTACAAGCGACAAAGGAATATCGATGGACAGCTGTTCCGGAGGCGCTACAAGAGCATTCTTGTCGGGCGATTTAAACAACGATTCAAAAACGTAAATTTTTTACAGCCGGGGATCAATATTTCCCGGACCACCACATTCAGGAGTGTAACAGCTTACATTCTTGAAGTCGCATTTCTCATTGCAGGCGGGACAGACATCCGGTGGCGTTTGAGCACAGGTAATTCTGCCGCAATTTCCACATTTCCAGTGTACATCTTCGGCTTGCTGGCCGGGATTTGTTGTATTCTGTTCGCTCATGACAATACCTCCTCGCTAAAGTTAAATTTCGGTACTGATTATTATAAGCATTTTTTATAATAGGTCAGGTTTTTTCTTTCTTTTTAGACAAATTTGACGCGTTGGACAGAAAAAAATGATTGATATTCATGACATGTTATCGTCTTTTTTCTGTGTAAGATATCCTGCAAAGAACCTCACTCAAAATCTTCCATCATGCAGCCAGTATATCAACCGTTCAACTCCCTGTTCAGTCATTACCTTTTCGCTGTAGCCAGGAGGAGTTATTGCATTTTTCCTGCTGAACCAGTGTGAGAGGGCCAGCTGTGCCGCCAGGAACCTGGTCATTTTGGGTTCCTGCTCAAGCTGCAGGGTTCCATATACCTTTTCCAAATCGAGTCAGAGTACCAAGAGAAAGTCAACAAAAATAATTAGCTCCTTTTCAGGCCACACTTCCCCGTTACGGCGCCGGCACAGCCTCCTGTGACCGATGGAAGAGAAATTCCGTAATTCCGTAGCCCGCATATTTCACAAGTCGAGGTGGCTGCAGATGCGCTGAGCACCTGAGTAAGCAGGTAAGCGAAGACTCCGATAGTTGCCTATGCTTATTCAGGTAGCGACAAAGCAGGTGCGGCCGCATCGGCTTGCCTTCGGTGAACACTTTGCAAATTTCTAAAAAGAGATAGGGTTGAAATTATCACCAAAAAATCCGCGTGTTATGATGCCTTAAACAAAGTGTTCATGAAATATGCGGGGTAGCACCCCAGAGCGGTGCTATGGGGTAAAAGATCGCGTTTCTTACTATATGTTGTATGAACTTAAGTTAAGCGGATACCCAGTCTTACTTAAATTAGATTATTTTACCAGTCAACACCCGTATTTCTCATAAATATGCCACAATGTGTGCGCAATTACAATATCATGCTTATTGTTTTTCTTAACCCTGAACCCTTAACTTGCTATCCCTATGAATGATCAGAAATCAAAAACCACCACATCCTATACCCTTGCAGTTGACGGCATGAGCTGTGAACACTGCGAGGCCATGGTAGATCAAACCGTGCGTTCGGTGGCCGGGGTGACCGATGCCAGGGTCGATCTGGAGGGCGCAAGTGTCGAAGTCTTCGGCGGCAAACCTCACGTGGTGATTGAGGCCATAAAAAAGGCCGGTTATGAGGCACGGCCCAGTGCCATCATTTCCGAGACCTGTGAGCTGCAGGTCGGGGAAGTAGCGGATGCGGGAACGGCCGAGCAAAAAACCGGTGGACAGAGTTATATCATCCGGGTGACGGATATGGCCTGTGCTGCCTGTGTGGCTAATGTTGAAAAAGCAATTCTTGCCGTGCCCGGAGTCACTGAGGCCGCAGTGAACCTGGTGGAGAAAAGCGGACTTGTCAGCGGTGGAGATCCAGAGGCTGTGATTGCCTCGATTATCAGCCATGGCTATAACGCCGGCCTGGATGAGTCGAGCATGGCAATAAACTTGGACAGCGATGACGGCTATGAAATAGCCATCTCGAATATGACCTGTTCCAGCTGTGTGCGCAATGTGGAACTGGCTATCCTGGAGGTAGAAGGCGTCAGCAGTGCCACTGTAAACCTGGTGGAGAAAAAGGCCCGGGTAGTGGGTGGTGATCCGCAACAGGTGGTGAATGCGGTTATTGACCATGGCTATGATGGTTCTCTGATTGAAATAAGAAGCAGCGGCACCTTTTTGTTGGTGGTTGAAGATCAAAAAACAGAACTGGAAACAATCAGACAACTCCTGCTCGGAAGTGATCCTGCCGGTGAGCTTGTCTTAGATAACGACAGGCTGCAGGTAACCACCAGCCTTCACCCGGCGGATGTCCTTCTCCTGTTGCAGGATGCGGGCATCCAGGCCGGAATTGAAGAATTGTACATAGACCCCTATCTTGAGCAGGCCGAGGAGACCAGGAAGGAAATCCGGCGTTCCTGGCAGCGGGCCATTGTTGCGGCCTTGGCCGGTTTCGGCATCATGGCCGGGGATATGTCCGGCCTGTTTCCGCCGCTTGCGGACAACCAGCTGTTCTGGTTCATGCTGGCTCTTGTCTGTTTGGGCGTTATGTATTTCAGCGGCAGGAACTACTATATCACCGCCTGGAAGCAGGCTCGGCACCGGTCGTCCAACATGGATACCCTGGTGGCTTTGGGCACCTCTGCAGCCTGGCTGGCCTCCCTTCTCATTATTATCAAGCCTGATTTCATTCCAGGCCGGGAAAGTCATCTCTATCTTGACGCCTCAGTAATGATCCTGGCCTTTCTCCAATTTGGTCATGCCCTGGAGACTCGGGCCAAAAGGACCACCAGCGAGGCTATCAGCTCACTGGTCGGCCTGCGGGCACGATCGGCCATGCTGGTCCGAGGAGATCAGGAGCTGGAAATCCCTGTGTCTCTGCTTCATCTTGACGATAGTATCCGGGTTAAGCCCGGTGAAAAGATTCCCATAGATGGTGAGATCGTGGACG
>JAYEKB010000177.1:0-3499 GCA_034660835.1 Thermodesulfobacteriota bacterium | reverse complement strand
GGCCAAACGGGTGCTGGATGACATCAACTCATACGCGAGTCCTGTGGTGGTTCTGTCCGGCGGCGAACCCCTGTTGCGGGGAGATGTCTTTGATATTGCCTCCTATGGAACCGATCTTGGCTTGCGGATGTGTTTGGCCACCAACGGCACCCTGGTCAACGAAGAGACCTGTCGAAATATTAAGGAAGCTGGTATTAAGATGGTTTCCCTGAGCCTGGATGGTGCCAATGCCGAAATTCATGACGATTTTCGCAACCAGCAGGGTGCCTTTGACGGTACCATGAATGCCATCAAGCTGTTTAACGAGCACGGTATCAAGTTTCTGATCAACTCATCGTTCACCAAACGGAATAAGGAAGAGGCTCCAAAGATCTATGAACTAGTTAAGGGGCTTGGCGCCACTGCCTGGTACCTGTTCATGATAGTACCCACCGGCCGCGGTGAGGAGATAATGGAAGAGCTGATCCCGGAATCCGAATATGAGGATATCCTGAACTGGCATTATGACATGGAAAAAGAAGAGCCGGAAATGCTGGTCCGGCCCACCTGCGCTCCTCAGTATTACCGGATCGTTCTTCAACGCTCCAAAGAGGAAGGAGAGCGGTTTAAGCGAAGGACACTGCAATTTTCCACCGGCGGCTCCAAGGGATGTCTGGCCGGACAGCTGATCTGCCTCATTGATGTGGACGGCAATGTCCTGCCCTGCAGTTATTTTCCCCTGGCTGCCGGTAATATCCGCAAGCAGTCGTTTAAAGATATCTGGGAGAATTCAAAACTTTTCCTGGAACTGCGCGACTTCAAAGGCTACAAAGATAACTGTGGCCGCTGTGAATACATCAATGTCTGCGGCGGCTGCCGGGCCCGGGCCTATGCCATGACCGGTGACTACCTGGCCCAGGAACCCTTTTGTACGTACCAACCCGGATAAACCGAAAAACACGAAATGAGAAGCACGAAATTCGAAACAATATCGAAGAACCAAATACTAAATGATCCAAACATTCCCAATGCCAGATATTGTCGTTGTTTTTGTTTATGTTATTGAAACATTAGATATTTGAATTTGTTTCGTATTTCGATATTCGTATTTCGATTTTATTTTCTGCCATAAAAAACACAAAATTTTCAACTACAATACTAATACCTAATACCTACAAAATGAACGATACCTTTCTAAAAGCCTGCCGTGGAGAAAAAACCGATTACACTCCTGTCTGGTTCATGCGCCAGGCAGGGCGTTACCTGCCCCAGTACCAGGCAATACGCGGTAAGGTCACCTTTCTGGAGCTGTGTAAAAAACCGGAACTCTGTACCGAGGTAACCCTGCAGCCCATTGATATTTTCGGCTTTGATGCAGCTATTTTATTCTCCGACATCCTGATTGCCATGGAGGCCATGGGGCTGACCCTTGAATTCCATGAAGGCCGAGGACCTGTCTTTCCTGATCCGGTGCGCAGCCAGGCAGCCGTAGACAAGCTGATCATTCCGGATCCTGAAGAGACCATGCCCTTTGTCATGGAGACAATCAAGCTGCTCCGTAAAGAACTGAAGGTGCCTTTGATCGGTTTTTCCGGGGCACCCTTTACCCTGGCCACCTACCTGATCGAGGGAGGTTCATCCAAGGTATTTCTGCAGACCAAACGCATGGCCTTCCAGGAACCGGAGATGTATCATGACCTGCTGGGAAAAATCACTGCGTGTACAAGTTTGTACCTGCAGGCACAGGCCAGGGCCGGTGCCCAGGCCCTGCAGATCTTTGATTCCTGGGCCGGTATCTGGGCGCCCGGTGATTTTGAACGCTTCGCCCTGCCTTACGTGCAGTCCATCATCTCCGACCTGCGCAAGATGACCGATATCCCGATCATCTACTTTGCCAATAACGGCTCCACCCTGATTGACCATTCAAAAACCGCCGGTGCCGATGTGCTTGGCCTGGACTGGCGGATCAATATCGGGGATGCCGTGAAACGGGTCGGCAATCATGCAGTGCAGGGAAATCTTGATCCCATTGCCCTGTTTCTGCCCAAAGATGAACTGGAAAAACGAATCAAGAAGCTCCTTGAGGATGCCGGAGATGCAAAAGGCCATATCTTCAACCTGGGTCATGGCATCCTGCCGCAGACACCGCCGGATCAGGCACGAATAGCTGTTGATGCGGTCCATCGTTTCAGTGGCAAATAGGAAGAATCGGAAAAAATGCAAGTCCCAACCATTGATGAATGCGCCCGCCTCATGGAGCAGTACAAAATGCTGCCCAATATCCGGCTCCACTCACTAATCGTCGCCCGCATTACCGACCTGCTGATAACCAGCCTGCAGGGCAGGGTAAACGGGCAACTGCTACCGGACCGGCAACTGTGTGTCAGCGGTGCCCTGTTGCACGATATTGCCAAGACTCCCTGCCTGGACGGCTCCTGTGACCATGCCGTTGCAGGCGCTGAAATCTGCCACCAACACGGCTACCCGGAAATCGCTGCCATCGTGGAAGAACATGTAATCTTAAAGGATCATAATCCCGACCGTAACCGAAACGGTATTTTTACAGCCCGGGAAATTGTTTACTACGCCGACAAACGGGTACGGCACGATGAAATCGTCAACCTGAATGAACGACTGGACTACATCATTGAGCATTACGGAAACAGCAACGCAAAACTCCATGCATTGATCCGGGCCAATTTCAACCAGTGTGTGCAGCTTGAAGAGTTATTATTTGAATTTCTCGAATTTTCACCTGATCAACTGGCTGCAAATATAAACGGTTCCTCGCCCCTGATCCCTAACCCCTAACCCCTGTTTTTCCCCATGAATACCTTTGACTGGATGGAAGCTTATCCCCACTGTGTAACGGTTTGTGATACCCAGGGTACCATCATTGCCATGAATGGCGTATCCCGGAAAAACTTCAAAAAATACGGCGGCGGGAAACTGATAGGGTCCAGCCTGTTTGACTGCCATCCCGAGTCTGCCAATGAAATTATTCGCAACCAGCTTGCAGACCAGACGGGAAACACGTATATTACAGAGAGTACTGATAAAAAACGACTGATCAGTCAGGTACCCTGGTACCGGGATAATGAATTCAGTGGCCTGGTGGAAACCATTATTGACATGCCGCAGGAAATAAATATTAAAAAAAGGTAACTATTCTGGTTGTGTCCCATAGTTGGCAAAACCACTGCGCCGTAACTGTTTAGGAGTGCCTCATATTTGTTCATTTGGGGCTTTGAAGCATACTTGTGCTATTCGAGAAGACCCAAATGAGCAAAGATGGGGTGCTCCTGAATAGTTACAAAAAAAGAGAATAATGGAGTAAACAGTGGACATCTTTTTTATCGGTGTCGGCGAAGCCTGTGACAGTGCGCACGGTAATACTTCCGCCCTGGTAACCACGGACAGCGGCACCAGGATACTGCTGGACTGTGGCTTTTCCGTGCCCCATCATTATTTCCGGATATTTGCAGATGGGCCTGAACTGGACTATGTCTGGATCTCCCAC
>JAYEKB010000176.1:0-3499 GCA_034660835.1 Thermodesulfobacteriota bacterium | reverse complement strand
TCACGTCATCCTCGAATGTTGTTATCGGGGATCCAGCAGTTTTTCTTGTTGGGGTTCGCATAGCTCACCCCAGGTAAGCAAAGACTCCGACCTACAGTTTTTGTAATATTAGAGTGTTATAGGAATATCCATGAAAAAAAATATTCAAACCATCAGTCCCATTGATAATTCGGTTTATGTACAGAGAGATTACGCCACCCAAGATGAAATTAGTAGGGTGCTGGAATCGGCTCAGGCTTCGCAAAAAAACTGGAAAGCAACCCCACTTGCAGAGCGTAAACAAGTATGCTCCAAAGCGGTCGATGCCTTTATAGCCAACAAAGATGCCATCGCCGAAGAGATTTGCCGGCAGATGGGACGGCCTATTCGCTTTGCAGCAGGAGAAGTAGCGGGCATGGAAGAACGTTCTCGAGCCATGATTGAGCTGGCAGACAAGGGGCTTGCAACCGTGAAGCTGGACGAAAAAGAAGGTTTCCAGCGTTGGATACAGCGAGAACCCATTGGTGTGATTTTTGTGATTGCACCCTGGAACTATCCCTACTTAACCGCAATAAACGCTGTGATGCCGGCAATCCTGGCGGGCAATACCGTGGTATTAAAGCACTCCGCACAAACGCCCTTATGCGCAGAGCGTCTACATGAAGCCTTCAAAGCAGGTGGCCTACCCGCTGGCGTATTTCAATACCTGCACTTATCGCATGAAGCTACTGAAACCGTAATCAAAGACGAACGTATCAACCATATTGCCTTTACCGGCTCTGTGCCGGGTGGCGAGATGGTTGAAAAGGCTGCTGCCGGTCGTTTTATCGGTATTGGCCTGGAACTGGGTGGCAAAGACCCGGCCTATATTCGCGCAGATGCAGATTTGACTCATGCAGTCGAAACAACAATGGACGGCGCTTTTTTCAACTCCGGCCAATCGTGTTGCGGAATTGAGCGGATTTATGTGCATGAATCCGTACATGATGACTTTGTCTCCCAGGCAACTGACTGGGTAAAAGCACTCAAGTTAGGACGCTCAGATGATCCTGAGACTACTCTCGGGCCGGTGGTTCGTGCAAGTGCAGCCGATTTTGTGCGGGAACAGATCCGGGAAGCCATCAGCCAGGGTGCAATTGCCCATATTTCAGCTGATGATTTTCCGGAAGATCAACCAGGCAGTGCCTATCTCGCGCCACAGCTTTTAAGCAATGTTGATCACAGCATGCGGGTGATGACCGAAGAGAGCTTCGGCCCTGTGGTCGGCATTCAAAAAGTCAGCTCAGACCAGGAGGCCATCGAACTGATGAACGATAGTGAGTACGGCCTGACTGCCTCCATTTTTACCCTGGATTTTGAACAGGGGATTGGACTCGGACAGCAGGTTGAAACGGGTACTTTTTTCATCAATCGCTGTGATTATCTTGATCCTGATCTGGCCTGGACAGGTATAAAAAATTCAGGGCACGGCTGCACCCTGTCTGTAATGGGGTATGAATCATTAACCCGACCAAAATCTTTTCACATTAAAACAGATATTTAAAATGACCTATTCTGCTAACTGGAACTACCCGACCAACATTAAAGTAGGCCCTGGCCGCATCAGCGAGCTTGCTGAGCTGTGCAAATCAATGGGCATGCAATTCCCATTATTAATCACTGATCCCGGACTGGCTGCCTTGCCAATGGTGCAGGCCGTTGTCAATGATTTGAATACGGCCGGCCTGAATTGTGGTCTGTTTTCTACTATTCAAGCCAACCCGACCGGACAAAATGTGGCTGATGGTACAGCATACTATCTTGAGTATAATCACGATGGAGTTATTGCCTTTGGTGGAGGCTCTGCTCTGGATGCAGGTAAGGCAGTGGCGCTCATGGTTGGCCAGGATCGTCCTATATGGGATTTTGAAGATGTGGGAGATAACTGGTTGCGGGTTAATGTCGATGGCATGGCTCCTGTGGTTGCGGTACCGACCACTGCCGGTACCGGCTCGGAAGTAGGCCGTGCCTCAGTGATTACCGACCAGAAAAATCATATCAAAAAGATTATCTTTCATCCCAACATGCTGCCCGGGCAGGTGATTCTTGATCCTGAACTTACGGTCGGCCTGCCCCCATCCATCACCGCAGCTACGGGACTGGACGCACTATCACACAATCTGGAGGCATTTTGTTCCCCTTTTTATCACCCAATGGCGACAGGAATTGCAATCGAAGGCATTCGTATGGTGCAGGAATATCTCCCTCGTGCAGTAGCCGATGGTGCAGATATTGAAGCGCGAACCCAAATGCTGGTTTGCTCAAGCATGGGTGCAACGGCTTTCCAAAAGGGATTGGGCGCAATGCATGCGCTGGCGCATCCGCTCGGTGCTTTATATAATGCGCATCACGGAATGTTAAACGCGATTTTAATGCCCTACCTGTTACAGGCAAATCGCGGCGAGATCGAACAGCGCATAGAACGCTTAACACAATATATGGGACTTGCAGAGTGTGGCTTTACCGGCTTTATGGATTGGGTACTGAAGCTGAGAGAACAGCTCGCTATTCCTCATACCCTGGCTGATATCGGCATTGATGACAGCCGGGCGGAAAAGGTAGGCAAAATGGCAGCTGAAGACCCCTCTTCCGGTGGCAATCCGATCAACTTCAGTGCCGATGAATATCAGCAAATATTTATCAATGCTGTCAAAGGAGTGCTGTAAACCATGAAGGCGGCAATTCTCCAAAGTGATAATGTGCTGGCTAAATTCCAGCCCCAATTCGGGGATTACCCTGCAATGATTGAGCAGATGTTCGACGGGGTTGACCTTCCTTTATCATTTGATACCTACGATTGTCGGCAAGGTCAATTCCCGGATGACATCAACGAATATGACTTTTACATCACAACAGGCAGCAAGGCATCGGTTTATGATGATCTACCCTGGATTCAGCAGTTGGTTGAGTTTGTTCAGTTGCTGTACAAACAACAAAAAAAACTCATAGGCATTTGTTTCGGTCACCAGATCATTGCCATGGCTCTTGCAGGAAAAGTAGAAAAATCAGAGAAAGGCTGGGGCATCGGCATTGCTGACAACCGGATTATCGCCCATCCGGAATGGATGAAATCAGAACCAGCCAAGATTAATATTCTTGTCAGCCACCAAGACCAGATCATCGAGCTGCCGGATAACACATTAGTTATCGCTGAAAATGATTTCTGCCCCTTTTTTATCGTGCAATGGGGGAATCATTTTTTAAGCATTCAGGGTCACCCGGAGTGGAATACCAACTATTCCAGAACCTTGATCAACGATCGAAAAGCCATTATTCCAGCTGATCGAATTAAAGCGGGGCTGAATTCATTACAAATTGCCCCGGATAACGCACTATTTGTCCGGTTGATCATGGAATTTGTGCAATCGTAGGGTATAATCGTGGAAAAGGAGAAAAGGTAAGGGAAAGGGGGCTGATTTATTTATCCTCTTTTTGGGGTGCATGGTTGTTGCATAGAAAATTAACTATAAATAAATTTGAC
>JAYEKB010000175.1:0-3500 GCA_034660835.1 Thermodesulfobacteriota bacterium | reverse complement strand
CAGAATAGTCCATGCCGTCTCTTCTACCTGATGCTGTTTGCTGCCGGCAACTCGACTTTTCATGGTTTCTATTGCCTCGACAACACTGAGACGCTGCAGACAGAGAAGTTGGAAGAGCGTTACCCAGATACCGCCCAGTGCGGTTATCCACGCAGGTGGCCGGACCCTGCCGAATTTTTTCCTGGAAAAATCTTCCAGCAGCCTGATGGTGAGTGATCTGAAAAAAGTAGAAAACTTCGATCGTCCGCTGAATGTGCAAAGCCGACGACAATTATCCTCTTCAAGCCGGTTCATGACATAGAGTGCAGCCTCCTCGGCACAATTGGTGTCAATGAATCTACGTTCGGCAATCCGGTTTATGAGCAGCCAGTGAGCAGCTATTTCCTGCTTGTAATCCTTCAAATCCTCAATTCGGCAGATATTGATCATACTGAAAATGTATTTCTTTATGAACGGTAGCCTCTCCTGCACCCAAAAAACAACAGAAAAAATAAACTCTCCGACAAATACTCATCACCTGTCCGTCAATCAGACCAGTAGAGAACAGGAACAGCCGACACGGTTATTCGAATCAATGAATGTTAAACAGGGAGACACACTATGAAGATCAGTAAGCAGCTTGCCGCCATTGTCCTTTTCTTTGCCTTTGCAGCCTGCAGCGGACCGAATGAATCATCGGAATGGAAAGAGGAGAGAAGCAACACCCCGTCATCACCTGCGGAAAAAAGGGATACTCATGCTGTGCCCATGCAAGAAAAAGTAAATGGCTACACGCTGTCTCTGCAAGATATGGCGGCAAACAAGAATGTGGGAACAAAGCTGAAGGCAGCCAGGATCACGTCTGCTTCCCTGCCCATACCAGCCGGAGTTGATGCTATTGCCATGTCCACTCCTACCTGGAATACAGAGTCATATAACGCTGTACATGAAAACGGCTTCATCAATGTCGGCAACAACCCGCTTTCTACTTTTTCCATTGATGTGGACACGGCGTCGTACAGCAATATCCGGCGCTTTATCAACCAGGGGATCATGCCGCCGACCGGGGCTGTCCGGATTGAGGAGATGATTAACTATTTTTTCTACTCCTACCCGCAACCATCAAGTAAACATCCCTTTTCCGTGACGACCGAACTTGGTGCCTGCCCCTGGAACGATGACCATCAGCTGGTCCGGATAGGTTTAAAAGCAAAAGATATTGATAAAAAAAACCTGCCCCCGTCAAACCTGGTTTTTCTTATCGATGTTTCCGGTTCCATGTCGGCCGCAAACAAGCTGCCGTTGTTAAAGCAGTCAATGAAGATGCTGGTCAAACAGCTGGACAAGGATGACCGGGTGTCCATGGTTGTGTATGCCGGTAATGACCGTATCGCCCTGGAACCAACAGCGGGCTCGGAACAGCAGAAAATTATTACGGCCATTGATACACTGGGAGCAGGTGGATCAACGCATGCATCCAGCGGCATTGTCACGGCGTACAAACTGGCGGAGCAGGTGTTCATGCCAAAGGGGAATAATCGAATCATCCTGGCCTCGGATGGAGATTTTAATGTCGGTACCACAAGCCGTGGAGAACTGCAGAAACTTATTGAAGAAAAGAGAAAATCAGGAATTTATCTGACCGTGCTGGGATTCGGCATGGGAAATTACCATGACGACACCATGGAAATTCTGGCTGACAAGGGCAACGGCAATTACGGGTACATCGATAACCTGCTGGAAGCCAAAAAAGTGCTGGTCAAAGAGATGAGCGGCACCCTGTTTGCCCTGGCCCGCGATGTTAAGATTCAGGTTGAATTTAATCCGGAAAAGGTCGGGGCTTACCGGCTCATCGGATATGAGAATCGAATAGTTGCTGATGAGGACTTTAATAACGACAAGAAAGATGCGGGGGAGATCGGGGTCGGCCACACCGTCACAGCCCTGTATGAGCTGGTTCCGGCAGGTAGCGATGACATGCCTTCCGTGGACCCGCTCAAATATCAGCGGGTGAAGTCAGGGATCAATGCGAAAACTTCCAACGAACTGATGACCATCAAGCTGCGCTACAAACCCGTACAGACAAACCAGTCCACCCTGCTCAGCACCGTTGTCAAGGAAGCTGCTATCGATCTGAACAACACCAGCAATGACTTCCGCTTTGCTGCTTCTGTTGCCGGCTATGGCATGCTGCTCACTGAATCGGAATTGAAGGGAAAATTAGATTATGAGCAAGTACTGACCCTGGCAAAAGGAGCAAAGGGTGCTGACTCGGAAGGATATCGGGCTGAATTCATTCGCCTTGTTGAAATGACCCAACTGCTGCCCCATTGAGGCAGCATCAGCCCCTGGAAAAATAATTATCCGGGGGCTGATGTTCAGTCGGCTTGTAACGATGTTTAATTTCTGGTAATAATAGAGAAGCTGTAACCAATATTTATGAATTAATTATTCTCTAAACCGCTTAGCTCTCAATGGATCAGGAACAACGACAACAGTGTCAGCAGACAGCTGACAGAATGACTGTTTTCTGTTTGATATCTCTTGCCATTGGGGCATATATAATCTGGGTGAATCTTGACCAGAACGTATCTGAGGCGGCCTCCACTGTCTTTCCGATGACGGTTGTCGGAATTGTTCACCTGTTAGGCGGCAGCATCGCAATCTTCAACGCTAAAAAAACCAGAAATTTAACCAGAAATATTTCAGTGTACGGATATTTTCTCGTGATTCTTGTGCTGGCGATCTGGGTGATCAGCAATGGGGGTAGACCTTTCTGATAAACCTACAGTCAAAGATCCTGACTTCGGCCATTGGACCTTCTCTCCCTGATTATAGTGAGAATCACGCTGTTCCCACATCCGCAGTACGAACCGTACTCCCCTGACCAGCTGGTTTCTTCTTTTACAGTAGATTTTCATCCGCAATACACTGGTTCCGGTTGCGGATTGTGTACACCCTGAATTGGCTGCGAATGGTCCTCCGGCAAATCCAGGCTCCCGGCCCACAACCAGACCGGCAGTTGCTCCTGGTCAGGTATATGACCAAAATATCTTGACGCAGCACTGACAAATTTAAACTGCTCGCGGGATAAGTGTGCTACCGGAGTTGCCCCGTCCAGAAAGAATTGGACCGTATCGTTCTCAGTTACCAACAGCAGGTCATTGTGCTGTTTCATGGCGGCATGATTTAAGAAATGGACTGACCGCAGCCTGACATTTCCTTTTTCAATCAAATCAAAATCAAACATCGTCCGGCGAACAACCATTTTGTACTGCATGACATACCTCCTGTCGTGTTATTTACCTTGACTGTAACAGGAGCGGTTTGTCATATAGTGATAGACCCTTCACTTTTTTTAAAAAAAGTTGAAATCTGCAAGCTGTAGGAAAAAAATGTCACTGCTCGAACGAATTTACTATTTTCATTCCCGTATTCAGGATAGCCGTTTCCCTAATGCCACTGACCTGGCTGAAGAGTTTGAGGTCTCTGCAGCCACTGCGCACCGCGATATCGCCTAC